>JAUVCJ010000064.1 GCA_030595765.1 Thermoplasmatota archaeon
GCAAGCGCTGATATCCAGGTAGAGGCCTTCATCAGGTACTCAGGCTGGGGTTTGAACATGAATATGAGGCCGTTGATCGAGCCAGGTAGCGAGACTGCCCAGATGGCTGCGACTATGAGGAGTCCAAAGAGCGCAGGAACAAGGACCATGTTCACCTTTTCTATTCCGGCTGAAACACCGCGCTGGGTAATGAACCATCCTAAGAAAACTGCAACGAACTGGAAGAACACAATTTGCTCTGGATGAGCCAGGAAATCCTGCCACATCGCCATGGTATCCACTCCAGCAGTGAGGCCTCCAGTAAAGGCCACATAGAAGTAGCGAAGCACCCAACCCATAACAACAGCGTAGTAGAAGTTGATTAGTGCGCTTACAACCATCATCCATGCGCCCATCCAGGCGTATTTGGGTCCGGCGAACTTCTTGAACATGCCAACAGTGCCATACCGTGTCTTTTTGCCCAAGGTGAACTCGATCATCAACAATGGAATTGACCAGGTTACCAGGAAGATAAGCCAAGGTATCAGAAACGATCCGCCACCGTTGCTTGCAACCTCCTTTGGGAACCTCCAGATGTTGCCAGTTCCAACAGCAGCACCCATGCTTGCCAGTATCAAGCCCCAGCGAGATCCCCATTGTTCGGTCTTTTCTGCCATCAGTTCACCTTTGTATCGCGTAATTTGTCGAAGTTATTGGTATTGTCTTACTGCTGCCAATCTAGTTGTTTATGGTGATATGTAAGTGCACGCTCTCTTAGGCTAGCTCCTTTACCTTCTCTGCGTCCATTGCCATTTTGAGGAACTTTACCAGTCCCGAATACAAGAAGCCGAACATGAAGAATACCATGAAGAGCATTATTCCCATGTCCAAAAGGGATGCTGCCAGTGACACATCCACGAAGTAAGAGAGGCTTTCTGCCTCGGCATATAATGGATACGATACCTCAAGGCCGTGCACATCCAAACCAGTTATGTAGTACTGCACTTCGGAGCCTCCTGGTAATGGTGGGATTGTTGCAACGAATCTTGACTCTCCCATTTGCTTCATGGAAATGCTTTTGTAGGAGCCAGCGCCCCCAATTCGATAATGGATCTGAAGTCCGTTGTTATCCAGATTGTGTGCGTTTTGCACCTCCACCTCTATGAAGTAGGGCACCACTTCGGAGCATATGGTGTTGGGCTGGGTGTGATTTATGGTTGGTAATCCGATGTCAAGGCTTGGAGCGCTCAATTCCTTTGCAACACCTGCTACACCAGCCATTTCAGCAGCATGAAGGTTCGCACCAAGGTTTTCCAGAGCAGTTGGTATTATCATATCTGGAGCAGGGTGAAATCCACCATCTTCAGCGGAATTGAGCTCGAATGTAAAGGAAAGCACGCCGTGGGAACCGTACATCCAATCATCAAAATCACCGCTGACAGGGTAGAGTGATGTACCCTGGCCTGGCTCATAACCGTTGTAGCTGACAAAAGCCGCTGCCAGCTCTTCGAAAATGCCGTTATCACTAGTGGGTGTACTTGTGTAACCCCAAGGATAGATTACCAGGTCGCTATAGGAATGGTATGTTATGGCAATGTCCAGGTCTGAGTCTCTATTGTAGTGCTTTCCATCGCTATCCAGGCGCTTCATCAGCTCTCTAATGGCCTGGGTCTCTGGTTCTGAAAAGCCGCCGTCCTTATCCTCGTCAATAAGACCATCACCGTCGTTGTCAATTCCATCCACAGGGTCCTCATCACACTTGTCAAAGTCCCTATCTATGTAACCAGGTCTATCTATCCACCTGGGTTCCGGGCAGATGCCGTAGCCATCGCCGTCGTCATCAAAGTTATCAGGTGGTCCACGGTAGTTGTCTGAGGAGGGCACAGCACTGTCCATAGTTTTTCCAGTCTGGGGGTCAAGCCTGCTGTTCCACATGTATGGATAGTTGCGGTTGAGGTCCACCCCATCTAGCTCGGATTCGAACTGGCCATTGCCGTTGTTGTCCCGGATATTCTTTCTCCAGCTTCCAGAGCCGGATTCGAACATCTCCATATCCACCTCAACGCCGTCGGGATTCAGCATGGGTACGATCCAGATCTCCCTGTGGTCAACCAAATACGTTGCCCTGGCCTCTGAACCGTCCTCGTCTATTAGGCCGTCCCCATCGTTGTCGATGGAATCGATAGGGTCCTCATTGACCAGTCCATCGTCATCATCATCAAATGGTGCCTTGCCGTAGTTGTCAAGCAGGTAGTGAAGGAAGTACATCGGAACCTCGTAGCTCATCCATTCTCTTGCGTGATGTGCGCCTACCAGCAATAATTTTGGTTCTGTTGGGTCGCTGATCTGGGGGTCGTCACTGATCTTAATTGCAGGTATTTGTCTCCCACCATAGGTAGAACCGAGGTCTGACCATTGGGAGATATCCACAACTCTCATGATGTCGGAGTGCTCGGCCTCAAGCCTGGCAATGGATTCCATCATGGTCTGATAGGTATAGTATTCTCTGAATTCCTCGTGAAAAAGTGGTTCCATGTATGTTGCAACCGCCTCCTCTTCCTGCTCCTGGGCAGAAAGCGGGGAGCTGTAGCCTGCTAGAAGCAAAGCGAGAATAAGTAAGATGGGAAACTTGCGCATGGTATCCAGGCCTCGAATAAGGTATTTGTCTAAAAGGTTTATGGTGGTAAAAGGTGCAATGAAGAACTAGTAATATCCAACTTGTTGTTGCTTTAAAAAGCAATGTTTTACTCGTTCTCAGGTGGTGCCATCCTTTTTATGACCTTTGCTGGGACACCAACAGCAACACAGTCGTCAGGAACGTCTTTGGTTACAACAGACCCAGAGCCCACAATGGCTCTTTTACCTATTGTAACACTAGGGTGTACTATTACGTTAATACCAATAAAACACCGTTCTTTAAGTGTCACATCCCCTCTGATAATGTCGCCGTCTCTAGTGTACTTGAGGGAATTATCATGCGCAAGAAATACACATCCTGCAGCAACATTTGCTTCCTTTAGCATGTGGACGTGTTCAGGAAACAGGTTATCCAGATGACACATGTAGCCGATCTCTACAGTGGGGTGGATATCAGCACCGCGCATGATATGAAAAAAAGTCCTTAGCTTGAATGTAGGAGCAAACCATGCCGGGAACAGGAACATGATGGAGCGAATGCGTTTTGAAAGTTTCCTTGTAGCTTTTTCCATTCGTGGACCCACCTTCATATGTGTCATATTATAAGCGTTAGCTCTTAACTTGATTTTTGCCTAGAATATTCGGCGCGTTAGGGTATCATCCTGAAGATGGGTCATTTCCTTATTAACCCTTATCATATAAATTCCCTTATTGGCTCTTATCATACCACTTTCCTTATTGACTATTATCCTCTTATTGACTCCTATCCTATAGATTTGAGAACTAAGTCCTTAAAAGATAGCTTAGTTGATTTGGAGTTATTTATTTATTGCAGAGTATTTATTGATTATAGATTGTTTATTGACTATAGATTCGAAAAGGATACGCATATGTTTGGAAACAAATATAGACCTCAAGCGCATTGAAGGGTTCAATGAGTGTACCTGTAAGAATGAACCTGCACAATCACACCATGTGGTCTGATGGCGGTTTTTCTCCCAATACCATAATAACCAAGGCGATCAAGATGGAGCTGGACTACATTGGCATCAGCGACCATTACCAGACCCAAAAGGTTTCTTCCATTGCGCCTGACGAGCTTGAGGGTTATTTGACCCATATTGGACAATTAAAAGAGGAATACAGCTCTCAAATTCATGTTCTCGGTGGGTTAGAGATCGATGCAAATCCAGACAGGACACAGTTACAAGACCTGCCTGTTGACCTTCTAAACTGCTTTGATTATCTGCTTTTCGAGTATATTCAGGACAGTAAATGGGAAGGCATTGCTCTATGGCAGCTTCTGAACCTTACCGAAGACATCAATGTTCCGTTCGGGCTGGCGCATAACGACCTTGGAAAGAACTTCGCTCACATTGCCCCGAAAGAACTGCTAAAGGTCCTGGAAGGCAGAAACATCTTTCTGGAGCTTTCATCCACGCTCAGGAACTCGAAGTTCAACAAACCGTATTATCACTATGCTGAGCCCATCTTTACACAGGTCAACCAGACCAAGGTGCTAGTTTCGGTTGGAACCGACACTCATGGCAACATAGATGATGTTGGCGACATCCAGGATGCATACGATTTTATCAAGAACAATGGTCTTGAGAACAACCTGGTCACTAAATTATTCGATTGAACAGTTGAGTTCTCCGAACCAACAAGGGAGCATGCTAGAACTAATCACAAGAGGTGCAACAGCAGCATTCTTCAGCTTCAATAGGTGCGAATGCTTTCTGTGGACATGTTGCAGAATCGGCAGTAGCCAAGCGCTCTCCTGCGATTTTACAGTTACCTTTTGTCTCGTCAACGACATTGTATTCCTTGCATTCAGAGCAGGTCTTTGTCCTCAGGGTCTCTTTTGTGCCGTCATAACCTTTCTTTCCAAGTTCTACACCTTTTTTGCCTGCTTTTTCTCCGAGGTCAAGCCCCTTCTTGCCCAAGTCCTTTGTCTTGTCCTTTGCTTTGTCAAAAAAACCCATTTTGAAACACCACAGGTTTGAATCAGAACTGATGATATAAGCTTTAGCCAAACATTCAATGTCTGGAATTTGAACCTGTCAAGGTCTACTTACCACGCAGCTTCCTTTTTACAAGAACTATGCGCTGGATAGCTGTTGCGTTTCCTACAGTTGCGAAAAGTATGAGCAGGTACTGGAATGGTGTGTACCTCCAAATTACCCCGCCTGTGAATTCATTGGCCACGATCTGGATCATGATGAATAGCATGTGCAGCACCAGCCTTTCAGCCCTGCCCAATATCCCTGCGTAGAGCCTGCCAACTCCGACAGCCTGGGCCTGAGTGCCGACATAGCTTGTGAGCAGCACTCCAAGGATCGCGAATGTGCCGAGAAGTTGGTCGCCCCAGACCGAGAACATGACTCCACCTAGGAGGACCATGTCTGCGTACCTGTCGATAACGTGGTCAAGGAAGTCTCCCCATTTGCTTGTCTTACCCATGAGCCTTGCAACCTTGCCATCCAGGGCATCGAATAGCGATGAAAGGAGAATAGCAATGAAGGCCAGCACCAGAAATAGCTGGGTGCTCTGATACATCAGCATGGCAGCAATGCCAGCCAGAAGGAATCCGATCATGGTCAGGGTGTTGGGGTCGAAACCGGAAAATTTACGTGCCAGAGGAGCAAGGACCCCTTCGACCTTATCCCGGTGTTCATCCAGACCCATACTTAAGTTTAGGGATTGAAGCTATATAAAAACTGTGAAATAACAGGCCAACATATGGGGTAGGTGTGAAGCGCTACATAATCGGCATTGATCTGCACGGAACCATGCTTGATAAGAACGAGTCAATGGAAGAAAAACATGTTAGAGCACTTATAAGAGCACTTGGAAAGCTCAAGGAAAATGCATTGCTTTATATATGCACTGGCAACGACCTAACATTCGTTAATGAGAAGATCCCGGACACTCTGCGGGATGTTTTTGATGGCTATGTTCTTGAAACTGGTTGTGTTCTTTCGGACAAGAGCAATGAAAAACAAATTACCACTCCAACGGTCCAAGAGCACTGTAGGGAGCTCAAAGAGCTTATAGAGTCCAAGGGTTTTGAGCAAATTAAGCATCAAGGAAGGAGACTTTCAACAATAAGCCTGTTCTGCGATGCACCCAAGGAGTTTGCCGACATCATTTCCAAATTCGTGAACACCACCGAGTTCTCATCCGAGTTTCAAGTAACATACTCCAGTGTTGCAGTTGACATAATCCCGAACGGGTTCCACAAGCTTACAGGCCTGGAATTAAAAGCAGACAACAAGAAGACCATAGGGATCGCAGATTCCATGAACGATTTTCCCCTGCTTAGATACGCTGACTTTGGATTCATGCCAGCGAACGCCGCTCCCGAAGTAATAGCCAAGTTAGAGGCCGATGGTAGACCAACCTACCAGATGGACATGTATGAGCAGCCCAGACAGGGAAGTGTCGGCATCGTCCAGGGCATAGAGACCAAAGGAGTCATCCAGATACTTCAGATATTGGACGACTGGATGGATTGAGACTTGACCAATTTCATTTATTGCTGAATAGTTCAATGAGCGAGAACAAAATGAAGTAAATCGCTAGAGTGAATGATTTGTAGAGACCTTGAAAACATCTAGCACTAACCCAGCGTTTTCCGTATAAGCTCAACAGCTTTCTCGGTCATGATCTTTAGCTGTTCCGGGGTGAAGCCGCCGCCTTGGGCAAAGTCAGGCTTTCCTCCGCCTTTCTGGTTGCCAGCAGCCTCTCCTGCCTGTCTGAGGATGTCAGCGCAATCCAGGTCTGGATTCAGATTTTTGCTTCTGGCAATGATGGCCCTGCCGCTTTTGCCGCTGGATGTGAGGATGATGGCTGTGTTGCTCTTGCTTGCAAGCTCCTTTGCGAACGGAAGCAGGTCTGGATCGTCTACGGTTGCTGCAATTATCTTTTTGTCGCCAATTATTATGGAGTCTGCGATGAGGTTTTCAATTCCACCGCTAGAGCCTTGGGTTCGCAATCGCTCTATCTCCTTTTTCTGATCCTTCCACTCGGAGTAGAACCTGTTAACGGTTCTTGGCAGTTCATCTGGCCTGACACTCAGAACATCTGAAGCATCAACAAGCAGGGTCTCCATCCTTGCGACTGCTCTGATGGCTGCCATTCCTGCGCAGTATTCGAGCCTGACAACACCGTCCTGGATCCTTTCGGTGCCAAGCATCTTGAACATGCCGATCTCAAGGGTTGTTGCGACATGAGTGCCTGCGCAGGCCTCGACATCAAGCTCGCCGATGCGCACGACCCTAAGTTCCTTTGAAGGTGGAACACCGCCTTGGTACAGTCTGAAGCCATGTTTCTGCTCGGCCTCGTCCCTGTTCATTACTGTTTTGGTAACTGGGATGTTTGCCAGGATGAACTCGTTGACCTTTGCCTCCAAAAGTTGTAGCTCGGCCTGGCTGACCTTCTGGTAATGCGTGATATCAAGCCTGGCGCTCTCAACTCCCTTGCTGGCTCCAGATTGCCATATATGCGGGCCAAGTATCTCTCTGCATGCAGCCAGTACAAGATGTGTAACGCTGTGATGCCTGGTTAAGGACATGCGTCTATCCCAGTCAACCGTGCATTGGATGATCTCGCCAACCTGGAATTCCACATCTTTTTCGGCTCTGTGGACAATAATGTTGCCTTTGGTGAATGTGTGGACGATGTGAATAGCGCAATGCTCTCCAACAAAGGTTCCAGTATCTGATTTCTGGCCTCCGCCTTCAGGGTAGAATAATGTCTTTTCAAGAACAACATCCTTGCCTTCGACATAAAGCACTGTGGCCTGGCATTCGCTTTCTTTGGGTCTATCATAGTAAAGCTTCTTAGTGGGTGGCAGTTCGATCATCTGCTCCTGCTCCAACTGTACAGGTGCACCTACACTTGTCTCGTGCCGTTCAGCCAGTAGAGCATCGAAGTTCTCAGGGATAACAACCTCAAGCCCAAGGTCACTGCCCAGTTGCCTGACTTGCTCGGGGTGAAGGCCATGAGTGTCATAGAACTCCAAAAGGTCACTGATCTCCATTTTCTTTGGGCCCTCATATCTGGCAATAAGCCTCTTGCCCTTCTCCATTGTCTCGTTATAGCGTGATTGCTCAAGGTCTAGCATCTTGGCAACGAGGTCGATATCGCCGCTTCCAAAAAGTGTGCCAAACTGTTTGTAATGAGATCTGGCCAGGTCTGAGAGTGTAACAGGGTTGCCCAGCCCTTCAAGGAGCCTGAGTGTCCTTCTTGCAAGCAAACGTGCGAGGTATCCAGCTTTGGCATTGGATGGAACTAGCCCATCAAAGAGCATGAACGTAAGTGACCTGGAATGGTCGATGATACCGTATACCTTCTCAAGCGGGTCCATCAATTCCTTTAATCTGGATTGGGTGATGTCGATGTCTCTATTGTTGAGCTGGGTCACGACCTCTTTTCGAAGAGCTACAGGGTCGGTGTCCGAGCTCATGTCCAGTAGTCCAGCAATCTTGGAGTATTCCCTGAACAGTTTCTCTATGTCGGGATCTTTCAGGTCAATGTCGATGGTGGCGGCTTTCATCAGCTCAGTTATTCTTTCAGGGTATATCGACTCGTAAATGGTAGGGGTAGCCTTGGACATCCAGACGAATCTTTCAAGCCCGTAACCGGTATCCACCACGTTCAGGTCTAGGTTGGAATATTTCACTCCTTCAAGGTCAACAGGCCCGTTTGGGTCTAC
Source organism: Thermoplasmatota archaeon (assembly GCA_030595765.1). GTDB lineage: Archaea > Thermoplasmatota > Thermoplasmata > JAUVCJ01 > JAUVCJ01. The sequence goes on from JAUVCJ010000064.1 coordinate 8,336, forward strand.
CCGAAGGTTCATGAACACCAGGGTCGCAAGCTCCAGTCCACGAAGAAGAACCTCAAGTGAGGGGCCTGCGTTACCTCCGCCGATCCAGGGCTTCTCCTTGTAGGTAATTTCATCCGACCTAGCTCCCAGGTCATCAACAAGAAGCCTGTGGCAGTATTCCACTGTCTTATCCTTCCAGTATATAGGCTCATCTTTGGGATTGAAAACGTGATGTGCCATCATCTCGAAGCCTGTCAGATGCTTGCCAGTCCTGCCAACAGACTCCAGGTCGGTCATGCGGATGCAGGGCTGTGAAATGCAAAGCGGGTTTGCTGGCGGCGGTACCAATCCGCTTGTGACATGGGGTTGGAAATCGTAAATGGAAGCATTGACAAGAAATACATCATCACGCCATCTGGCAACTACCGGGAACCTGCTGAGTCTGGTGTGCTGGTTCCTTTCAAAAAAACCCAAAAAAGCCTCTCGCATCTCATCTAAGCCCATTTCCTTTGTGAAAGGAGAATTTCCGATAAAGGAGTATTCCACGCAAGGGGTGTCACCACAATCCTGCTGGTCAGCAGACTGGGTCCAGTAACCGATGTTGCACTTGGGGCATACACGGCGTTCAAAACCGTTCTTTTCAAAGAACGGAAGGACGTACTCCTCCTCGAACATGACACATCCATTGGAGGTTCGTTATTTATAGATATCTCAGTCACGCGCTGGGCTCATGTTGGAATTGTATGCAAGGCTCTACTTGGAATTGTATGTCAAAGCTCTACTTGGAATTGTATGTCAAAGGTATGATTCTAATTGTATGTCAAATATACAATTTATTGCGTTGGCATCATGGTGCAAGAGGGATGTCAGTTCGAAATGAAGCCAAAAATTCTTAACCCATTATTCATTGGCACCGATTGGGAATGCAAATGATGGACCGCTCACGAATATTCGAAATAGTCGATGGATACGACATGGATAAGATAAAGGTCGGCATGATCGCCTCACATTCGGCATTAGACATATGTGATGGCGCTGTGGAAGAGGGGCTTCCAACCCTTGCTATCTGCAAGAAAGGCAGGGAGAAGACCTACACAGAATACTTCAAAGCAGAGCATGGGCCTGATGGCAGCATTCAGAGGGGGTGTGTAGAGCAGACCTGGGTGCTTGACTCCTTTGCAGATGTTCTCAATCAAGTTAATCTGAAGAAACTTAGGGACGAGAACGTTCTATTCATACCAAACAGGTCATTTTCATCATACTGCGCACTTGATGCCATCGAGAACGATTTCGAGGTACCGCTTGTTGGCTCCAGAAACCTTATGCGAAGTGAGGAAAGGTCTGAGCAGAGAGATTATTACTGGCTTCTTGAAAAAGCAGGCTTGCCTTTTCCAGAAAAGCTTGAGAGCCCCAGAGACATCGATGGACTATCCATTGTGAAACTGCATCATGCTCAAAAGAAACTTGAAAGGGGATTCTTTACAGCTTCCTCCCATAGCGAGTATCAAGAAAAGAGCCAGTCATTGCTCAGGCAAGGCGTTATAGACCAGGCAGCACTTGATGGCGCGCGCATCGAGAGATATGTAATCGGCCCTGTATTCAACTTTGATTTCTTTTATTCACCGCTGGAGGACAAGATGTCCAAGATCGAACTGCTGGGGGTTGATTGGCGGTTCGAATCCAGCCTGGACGGCCATGTAAGACTTTCAGCACAGCAGCAGATGACCCTACCAGAAAGCCAGGCACTGCCTGAATACACCGTTGTAGGGCATAATAGCGCTACCTTACGCGAATCACTGCTGGAGAAGGTGTTCCCACTTGCTGAAAAGTATGTCGAGGCCTCAAAGGAGCATTACGACCCAGGTGTCATAGGGCCTTTTTGCCTCCAGACCTGTGTTGACAAGGACATGAACTTCTACATCTATGACGTGGCTCCAAGAGTCGGTGGCGGAACCAATGTACACATGTGGGTAGGCCATCCGTACGGCAATACTACCTGGCGCAAACCAATGAGCACTGGCAGAAGAGTAGCTCTTGAGATCAAAAGAG
>JAUVCJ010000027.1 GCA_030595765.1 Thermoplasmatota archaeon
GCTAAAATATGATTCAATAGAAAACTCACTTGAAAAACTGAAACTCATTAATGATGGCAAGCTCCTCAATGCGGCTCTAATATTGTTCGGAAAAAAGCCGCAATCCTTCTTTCCCAATGCAAGACTCAGATGCGCAGTATTCGGAACCTCCACCACCTCATTCACAATCGACATGCAGGACTTCTATGGCGATCTATTCTACCTCATAGAAAAAGCTGAAGAGTATATTCTGAAAAACATCCACATCGGAATGAAGTTGAACGGCCTAAGAAGGGTCGATGTACCAGAAATAAACAGGGATGCTTTCAGAGAAGCCATAATCAATGCCTTCTGCCACAGGGATTACCGCGAATACGATTCAGTAAACATCGCGGTTTTCAAGGACAGAGTAGAGGTTAGAAATCCAGGTTGCCCTTATGGTGGTCTCACCATCGAAGAGATCACAACGCAAAACGTCTCCAAAAGGAGTAATGAGCTTATTGCAGACATTTTCCACAGAGTTCATTTTGTCGAGAAATGGGGCAGAGGCATTGAGCTTATTCTCAGCAAGGAGCCAGAGGCATCTTTCAAAGTGGTTGCTGACATGTTTGTTTCAGTATTCAGGAGGAAAGAATATTCGAAGACTGTGGAGAAAACTTCGGATAAAACTTCGGATAAAATCATTCACCTGATAAGAGATAACTCAAAGATATCGGCGAAATTTATAGCTAAGCGTATCAAGATTACCCCCAGAGCGGTGGAAATGCACCTGTCAAAACTGAAAGAAACGGGAAAGATAAAACGTATTGGCTCCAAAAAAGGTGGACACTGGGAGATTATCGAAAACCTGCCATAGAAAAGGGGAGGCGGCTTTTGAGCGAAGCTTATTTCGCGAATTAGGGCGGGGCTGCGCCTGCTGGGGGCGAGTGGGCGGCTTTTGCGGGTTTGCGGAGGCGGTGAGGCCAACAGGGCCCTCCTGTGGTTGCCATTTGCTGTCATTCACTTCCATTTGCCCTCAATTGCTGCCAATCACTGCCTTTGTTCGCCTCTGCCCCCCCTATCCAGTGTCCTTCCAAACGTCCCACAAACCTCTCTAAAACACCCCATAAACCCCATCTGCTTCTTTATTATAGTAGAAGTGTATAGGCGGCCTTGCAAATATCGAGCGAATTACAAAGCACTTTCAGATTACAAAATCTTCGTGACTACTTTTTCAATCTTTATTTAGTAACATAGAACACCATTCTAAGGAGGTGATAACAGTGGAAGGAACAGTAAAATGGTACAACAACACCAAGTCATTCGGTTTTATTCAGGCTGGCGATGATAAGGACGTATTCGTTCATCAGACCGGCATTGAGCCTGGAACAACAATAACCGAGGGAGACAAGGTAGAGTTTACCATAGAACAAGGTGACAAGGGCCCTCATGCCGTTAACGTCAAAAAACTGTGAGGAAACTCACAACTTCAAAGCCAGTCGCTTGGAAGTTTTTTCCAGGCGCTGGCATTTTCCAATTTTTCACACAACATACCCAACAAGCCGCGGCTCCAGCACACCGCTTTGGGTATCGTACACCACATACTTCGCTCTCTCGTCGCTGTCCCTGGGCATACCCACACTTCCCACGCTTATGATGTGCTTCTGCTTCTTATCAAGGACAATCTTGTCCCCCATCAGGTACTGCTTCCTGTTAATGATGGCATCGGGATTGATGCTGCCGGGGTTGATACTGTCAGAGTTGATGCTGTCTGAGTTGATGCTGTCTGAGTTGCTATCATCGGAATTGATGCCGCCGGAGTTGCTATCGTTAGAGTTGATGATGTCGGAGTTGGTGCCTTTTGGGTTGTTGCTGTCAGTTCCATAGCTGAACAGTATCAGCTGGTGGGTGTGCCCAACAAACGCGATCCTCTGCTCCATCAACTCGAATACCTCTGCCCTTTCCTCTGCTGTAAGATTGTAGATATAGGTGTCAATGGAGTCAGGGGGACACCCATGTATGAAAAAGAGATCGTGCTGAACAAGGCTCAGAGGCATCTTGTTCACAAAGTCCATCATCATGGGCGTGGCTCCTTTTCGCTTCATTTTACTTCGGGGTCCGGGTTTACCAGTCCATACCACATCTCCAAGTGTGGATACGAAGTCCTCATGGTTCCCTCTAACCGCCGGGATCTTGTGCTTGGTAACCAGTTTGATGACCTCTTCATGGTCAGGCCCAAAATCTATCAGATCACCAAGGCAGATCGTGGTGTCAACGTTCATTCTCTGGATGTCTGCAAGCACAGCTTTAAGCGATGCAAGGTTCCCATGAACATCTGAAAATACTGCCAGCCTCATCAGCTACATACCTGTAACTTTGGGTATTTGAAACCTTCCCTGGCAGAGCCGCCAAGTTCTATTATCAAAACTAATTATTTTTCCTGCACTCTTCCCATCTGCAAGTTAGCCATACTAACGAAATCCTCCAGTACCAGCTCGTCTATTCTCTTTGCTTTGATCTCGATGCGCATCGCCTTTCCCTTCCAGCTGGACTCTATCACAAGGCTCTTGCCACCAACCTCAACGCTTTCTACATCGTTCCATGCCAGCCTGGTCTTCTGCTTGGAGATCCTATCCACGGCTATAAGGTGCCTGTTGGTAAGATATACACGTATCCAGCTGCCGTTGAGCATAACACCCCATTTGACCCAGGCAAAGGCCTTTAGGTCTTGTTCGATGTATTCCCCCTCTTCAAGCTTCAGAGCCATTGACTAGCACAATGACACCGAGAACTAATGAATTTGGTGCTATGTTACCCCTTGGATATCATTCCCCGCCTGAGAAAGTGGCGACAGTGTCCCCACAATTTGCAGCAAAGATACTGGCCCAATAGAATCAAGGAGTAGCATATCATCAACTAAACCCCATCGGGGAGGAGGCCTTTGGGGTGGGTGGGCGGAATAAGCAATCCATGAACGGGATGCAAACTATTATACCGTGTAACGGAATAGATACCGTGAGGCGGTATATCTGTACATCACCATACCCATCCAAAAAAAATCAACTGAAAGCCTGTTCCGCTATGGGCAATCACGAGATCTGCTTCTGCTTCTATCAAAGAATCCCTATAGATCTTTTTTCATCACAGAAATAATCCAGTTACTTGAAATAAAAAGTAGAGACACATTGATGAAGCTTCTAGTAAATCTAGAGAATTCGAATCTCATTCTTTCTGAAAGAGATGGCGGTAAACGCCTGATATCCATCAATCCTGCCTGCCTAGAAGATGACTTGGACCCGTTTTCTGAGATCCCACAATCCGAGTACAGACCCCTCATTGCAAAGCTTGTCGATGAACTGGCCAAATCAAGCCATGCCAAAAAGGTAATTCTTTTCGGAGCAATTGCACGTGGCGAAGCCGATAGGATGAGTGACATAGACCTTTGCATCATCTCGGAAAACTCTGAAAAGATGCAAACACTGGCCTCAATGATATCCTATCAGTGCAGTGCAGGAGAGTTCTTTGAGCACAGGTGGCAGGTCAATATATTCGTTATCTCATCATCAGAGTTAGAAGAGGGCAGGGGATTCATAACTGACCTCCGAGTGGAAGGTATAACGCTTTACGGGTGATTTAATGGTGGGTGGGATGGAATATAATCCTATCTTTCTCTAAGCCCTTCCTCATGCTGCAATTGGGCCACAGGCTGTGGCCTAATTGATGCCAGCCAATTGAAAACAGCTTCAGTGATCCTCAGGTCCTGTGTGCCAGGGGTCGAAGTCGTTTGCTCCTGGATTAGTGGCGATAGGCAAATAAGCTGGATCTCCAAGGCATGTAAACATCGCAGTCTCTTTCCAGTGCGCAGTTGTGCCCTGGTCAAACGGCGAATACTCTGAGCCATGGGTTGCAATGTAGCGGTTCTCAGCCCACTGATGAGCCTTTCCTATGGTTCCATGCTCCTCTTCGTGATTGAGCATGCCATCGCTTGGGAAAGCATACCACTGGTTGTTCATGTCCCAGGGGAAGTATGCAAAGGCATCACCCTCAGTCAGGAAGTTTTCCACCATTGCCGCCTTGTTATGCACATCCTGCCCGATATTTGAAAAGCTAACCTCAGTAGCTGCTATTAGGCCAACTGCTCCAGCATACAGGTAGTTCAGAGCGAAGGTCTGCTCAAGCACAATATCCTCTCCACCAAAGTGCTCTCCCCAGATCTTGGCGTTCTCACAGGATATGAGCACACCAACCTGCGGAGGCAAATTGTAGTCAAAGACGTTGGGGCTGCCAGGCATATCGGGGTGGTTCCCCTCAAGCCTGCCCTTACCCTGTGGGTCAGAGAACGGGTCGTCAGGCACATACACATAGAATGTTGCGTGCCAGCTCCCATGACCTCTGTAGAACACATAGGTGCTGGACTCCATTATTGGCTGAATGCTCATGACCTTACCGGTAGTGGCCTCACGGAAGCCCTCATTACCAGTTGTTCGCATGTAATCGTAGCTAAGTCCCTCATCCTCAAGGTCTTGAGTCATGTATCTACCAGGTGTCATCTGCCTGCGCTCGTCAGCAACCTCAAAACCGTTCCATACAGATCCATGCTTGCGCCATTCGATGTTCTGAACACCGCCGCCTTCGGTGCCGTAATCGATCTCCAAAGTATCTTGAAAAGCTTCAGGCATGAATGTCCTTATCAGCTGGTCGCAAACTCCCTGGACATTGAGATTAATTATCCTACCAACAGCGGCACTCATAACGTATCTATCAGCAAGGAAGCCATACATTGCATCGGAATTGACACCATCAGGCTCGAAAGAACCCTCGTTTGTAGAGGTCTCGTCAGGAAGCGTGAACTGCGGCACAGCCACAGCAGAGCCAACAATGCCGATGTACTCGATGGCTCCAATTGTGGCGTTCATCTCGATCAGCTTGTTCAAAAGTCCGATCTGAACCGCATTGAAATCGTTGTCCATGTAAGCGTCATATGGAGGTTCGGTGCTGGGGTTCCAGTCTGTCAGCACAAATGCATCCCTGAAACCAGCAAGCTCAGCAGCAACTGCTGAAAGAGAGGGTACGTGGAACTGGGTGAAGTTCGAATCAAGTCTTGACTCGTCCCAGTCATACGGATTCGTTACAACGATGTAGTTGGGCAGCATCCCCAAAGCAAGCTGCTCCTCCCAGACATCTTCCTGGGTAGCATAGGTGGTTTGACCAAGCACAACTACCTTGTTGGTAGCCTTTGCAAGTGGAGCCACCCATAAAGCTTCCCTATAAGAAGCCACAGATATCGCATTATCAAATCCCTTAAAATCGCCAAGAACTGTATTGGATATCTCAAATATATGCTCCTCCAGCACAGCGATTCCCTGGGCATTCAGCTTGCCAAGCATACCGTCGGAATCATTGGTGAACAACAGCACAGGGAACTCATTGAAGTTCATGTGCTGAAGGGTCCAAAGCTGCTTTACATCCATCCCGTCAGGGCCAAGAATGTAGAAGGGGTGGTAGCCGTTATGATTTACAATAGAGCCCAACGATGCCACAAACGCAAAATCAGCTTCCTCGATCGGTTCATCCACCATGACAAGATAGTTGTCAGGCAGGTCGATTGTAGGATTGTAAGTGCTAGCTGTAACTGTTGGCTGGGGTGTGAACATCACTGCAGCAAGTAACAGCAATACAATGACGGCAACGGCGCCTACCTTCATCATAGTGCCCTTGTTGCCAAGGCCGCCTGGGGTGCCAATGTCGCCGGTTTCTAATTGAGTCTCACCTAATGTGGATTCGGGGTTGTCTAGATTAGTCAAATAAGCCCTCCATAAAGTCGTTAATGTAACCCATGTAACACTCTTATTATAAGCATTATGGTAAAGTGGTTGTCAATTATGGTTCATTCTATTGTAAATCGGGTGTAATGTCCTGAGGAGGCTAGGTGTCATATTGTGCCCTGGAGTTTTCTAATGCTATAATGCTCATGTATGAAATGAACTGTGAAACGAATGAAATGAAACCTCCGAAAGGTTTAATTAATCAATGGTGCAATCTGCAAATCCATAACCTGGCTTCCGGGGTTGATATCATGGACAAAAAGCTTCTCCTCCTGTTCGGTCTACTTCTTTTTCTGGGTCCAGCTCTTGCTGGTTGCCTAGGTTCATCTACTGAAACAGGAGGTAGTGACGATTACACACTTGAGGACAGCAGTGGCGAGTTTGATGTCAACACCGGGTATGCAAACGATGGCGATGCAGGTGAGACCTTCAGCTACCAGATCCACGAAGCTGGTGTAACCAGTGTCAGCTTCATCCTGACCTGGAGCGACGACCATCCAAGCGACACTCAAGACGAGTTCACCCTGACGGTATCAGGCACTGCTCAGGGCGAGAGTGTCACTCAGTCTGAGTCCGGAACATCAGGAAGTCTCAGCGTTACAGTCAATACCGACGCTCAAGGAGACGATTTCGACCCTAATTCCCCAGATAGCACTCTCGGCCAGACCTGGACGGTGGATGTGTCGGTTGCCAACTGCGGCGATTATCCGTTCAACCCTAACCTGCCTGGAATAATATTCACCAACCCGGATGAGGGAAATGATTTCAGCCTTTCAGGCGGCTTCAAGAACACCATCAAGGTCGGTGGCGATGGAGCAGCATCAGGCATTGCCCCGGATTTCACAGTAACGACCACAGATGGAAATACCTTCAAGCTTTCAGACCAGACAGGCAATGTGGTGCTGATAGACACCATGGCTACGTGGTGCAGCACCTGTAAAAAGATCAATCCAGAGCTCATTAAGATCTGGGACAAGTACGGCAACGATCCCAAGTTCGTTATGATATCCATCGATGTGGATGCAACAGAGTCGAACTCACAATTAAAGGCCTACATGGATGACCATGGAGTCCACTGGCCACACGCCATCGATACCGGCGGAATGGCTGCCAAGTACAATGTGGTTGAGATACCCTCGATATTCATCATCGATATAAATGGCCAGAACACCTTCCGCAATGTGGGCATGATATCTGCAGACACACTCGAAAGTGAGATCGAGTCTGCAAAGATCGGCGGAGGAACAGGGCTCTTCTTCGGAGACCAGAATCTGATGCTGGCTGCCTTCATTGGAGGAGCGTTTACATTCTTTGCACCTTGTGCCCTGCCTCTATTGCCCGGATACCTAGGCTTCTACTTCTCCCGCAAGGATGATGAAGAAGATGGCGAAGGTGAGGGAAAGAAAGCAGATGAAGATGGAGAGACCACCCAGCCTAAAACCCCATCCAGGGGTGCAACACTCAAGCGTGGGCTCTTTGGCGGCATCGCAGCAGGATTAGGCGTGGTTGTTCTGTTCTTCTTTGTTGGCCTGCTGGCAGGAGTCGGTGGGGCTCTTATAACCCCATACATAAGCTACATAGGACCATTTGTAGGCCTCTTCATCGTGGTATTCGGGTTCCTGATGTACTATGATGTTACTCTGCCTACATACAAAGTATCGGTACCGATCAACAGGGCTGTTAAGGGCATAACTTCCAAGGTCTCTGGCGGTAGGGAGATGAACTCCTTCCATGCAGGTCTATTCAAGTACGGTATGGGATACGGAGCTGCATCCACTGGCTGTGGCGCTCCTGTGTTCCTGAGCCTTCTAATCACAGCCGTCGCCTCAGGCGGCTTCCTTGCTGGATTTGGTGTGCTACTGTTCTTTGGCTTTGGAATGGGCACTCTGATGGTAATCGTAACAATAATGCTTTCAGGAGCAAAGGGAGCGATGGTAGGGGCTCTCAACAAGTGGACACCAACCTTGCGCAAGGTAGGTGGAGCAGTCATGATAATGGCTGGAGTATTCCTCATGCTCACACTTTTCGTTGCCATCGATGCACTGGTGATGTTTGGCTTGATGGCCATTGTGGCAATAGTGATGATCTGGCTGGAAAAAAAGAAGATGGCTGAACTGGATTCACTGACTGAAAACTAATTTTCACTGGCGAGAACTGATTGAGCATAGCCATTCAGCATAGCCATTCAGTATAAACATTCAGTATAAACATTCAGTATAGCCCTTCATCGAGGCAGCCACATAACCATCTTTAGGGTTCCTATTAGACTCATCACTAGACTCATCACTAGCCTCATCACTAGCCTCATCACTTACAATAAAAAGAAAACAACAAAATTTATATATTCAAGGCTCCCAATATATATCATAGGCCTGCATAGAAACCTGCGGAACTAGCCTACGTAGCATGGAAGCGTTCACCATGACCAGCGAACTAGGTGTCAAACTCGGCTACATTCTCAGAAGAGAGATTGGAGACATGGGTCATTTCATACTCAAAAAACAGTGCAGGTCAATGGAACTGGAGATGGATGATATCTCACTTAAAGACCTGCCAACTCTTTCTGAAGGCATCGGAAGGGTGCTCCAGAGTTTTGGACCCGAAACCACAAAACGTGTCCAGGAAGATATCAGCAAACTGGAACAACGGCCAGCAGCTGCGGCATGAATATTCAATAGCTAAATAACTGGCATCGCCAAAGTAGAATCAATTTTAGCTTTCAATGGGCCTGTATCTTTCAATGGGCCTACATCTTTCACTAGGCCTTACTACTTTCTAAAAATCAATCGTCTCTAATATCTCTAATAGAGGACTGCATCTTATCGATGCGAGCAGCCTTTTTATCCCGCTTCTTCTTGACCTTATCCCTTTTTTTCTCAAGCTTTTTATCCTTGGAGCCGGCATTGGCCACGATGGACTGGGTTTTAAGCGCCATTTTCTCCTTGCGCAAAGCCTCTTTGACCTTACGCTTCTGTGCAGTCTCCTTCGCCTTTATCTTTCTCTTCTCAGCTGGCGGCATCTCTTTCCAGGCCTTCTTATCCGCTTTGGCCTGGCTCTTGACCTCAGCTTTGAGCTCTGCATGAAGCTCTGGAGTCATCTCCCGGTCACCAGCAAGCACCAGAGCCTTCTGGTATTCATATTCCGAGCTCTTCATGTTGATGGCAACCAGTAATATGATCCCTCCAAAAAGTACAAGAAACTGGTTGGAGGGTGAAACAGGCATCATTTCGCCCATTAGAAGGGCACCCATGATGGAGGTGTGCCCCAGGCCTATGGGCATTGCAAAACCCACCAGCATGAGTACGCCTCCAATTATGGAAATCACCTGGATGTTTGTGACCTTTTCCTGATCCATGCCTTTAGGTAATCCATGGGAGCTATTTAGGGTTTTTCAGCCAAGTGAGATAATATTTCAGCCTAGCTCGTTAGTATTAATTATTCTTGGCTCTTGAAGGATAGGTGGTATCACATGAAATCCCCCCAGCTTTGGCTGTTGATTGGGCAAACCCACCGCCGCCTCCGCCTCAATAAACTCAACCCGGTCAAGCACCGCCACCACTGCCATTATCATTGGCATAGCTGAACAATGATCCGAGCTTAGGAAGCATTATATACGCAGTTACGCAGATATATCACTGGAAACCATGAGCCAGACCAGCAGTGCCAGGCAACAGGAAAATTCCTCAGCAACCGAGGTTACTCTGGGCATCAAGGGAATGACCTGCGCAAATTGCGTGATGGCAGTGGAAAAATCACTTAATGGCCTTGATGGAGTGCATGGTGTTACTGTCAATCTTGCAACCGAAAGAGCCAGCATCGAGTATGACAGTCAACATGTTAGAGTATCGGAGCTACGGAAAGCCATAAAAGGGGCTGGTTATGGGGCGATAGACCTCTCAGGCGGGGAGGACCTTGAGCGAGCAGAAAGGGAAGCACACCTCAAAAACCAGACACGAAAGTTCTGGGCAGCTCTTGCACTGGCATTGCCAGTATTCTTTTTAACAATGAACATGGAAAGCCATGGCGCACTGCGAATACCACTCTTCGATGTGCCTCACGATTGGATGCTGGGCTATAAGATAATGCTCGGAGCACTGACATTTCCCATTCAGTTCATTATTGGGTTTGGATTCTACAGAGGTGCCGCCAAATCGCTATCCAACCACGCTGCCAACATGGATGTTCTTGTGGTGCTGGGAACAACTACTGCATATATGTACTCCACTGCGATAGTGCTGGATAACGTTTTCACTGGCTCCAACAACATATCCCTGGACGGATCTGTGTTTTTCGAAACCTCGGCCCTGCTTATCATGTTCATACTCCTTGGAAAGCTTCTTGAGGCAAGAGCCAAGGGCAGAACTGGTGATGCCATCAGGAAATTAATGGATCTAAGAACCAAAACTGCCAGGCTGCTCAGGGACGGCGTGATAACTGAGGTCAGCCCAGAAGACCTGGTTGTTGGCGATGTGGTGCTGATCAGACCTGGAGAGAGCATGCCTGTAGACGGGGTGGTTCTGGAAGGCGAGAGCTGGGTGGATGAGTCGATGCTAACAGGCGAGAGCAAAGGAGTGTTGAAGACTCCAGGAGCTAACGTTATCGGCGCAACCATCAATGGTTTGGGAGCCCTTCGTGTTAGAGCTGAAAGGGTAGGGGCGCAAACCACGCTTGCCAGCATCATCAGGCTGGTGGAAAATGCTCAATCCAAGAAGGCTCCGATCCAGAGATTTGCAGACAGAGCTGCAGCTGTTTTCGTACCGATTGTGGTTTTGATCGCGATATTGACCTTCATCTCCTGGTATCTATCTTTTGTGTTCTTTCCTGGGTGGACCACGCTCCCATCCAATACCTCGCCTCTTCTCTTCTCACTAATGGCAACCATTGCAGTGCTGGTTATCGCCTGCCCCTGTGCTCTCGGCCTGGCCACCCCAACTGCAATTATGGTGGGCACCGGAATTGGCGCACAGAATGGCATCCTGATCAAAGGCGGAGATGCACTGGAGTTGGCCTGCAAGGTGGAGGTGGTAGTCGTTGACAAAACCGGCACCATCACCATAGGCAAACCAAGAGTGACTGACATACTACCTGCATCCGAATGGAGCGAAGTTGAGATGCTTAGCATCTGCGCTTCTGTGGAAGCCTCCTCTGAACACCCGCTGGCCTCGGCGCTTATTACCGAAGCAAGAGAAAAAGAGCTTGAAACATCAGAAGTGATGGATTTTAAGGCCCACTCTGGCAAGGGAGTAAGCGGGAACATTGACGGTGTGCTGGTGATATTTGGCACCCTGGAATTACTAAAAGAATTGAAAGTTCATCTACCAGTTATTAGAGGCCAAGAAAAAATGCTGGAGACTGAGGGCAAAAGCGTCCTCCATCTGGCTATAGGCACAACTTATGCAGGCTCTATTGCAGTTGCAGACACCCTTAAACCCACATCGGCCAGAGCCATCAGTGAGCTTAAAGAGATGGGTCTGGATATCATAATGCTCACAGGAGACAATGCAAGGACCGCAGGAACTATTGCAAAGCAAGTTGGGATTGACAAGTTGAAAGCAGGTGTTCTGCCTGAGCACAAGGTTGAGGAGGTTCGTAAGCTTCAATCCGAGGGCAGGGTGGTTGCAATGGTTGGGGATGGCATCAACGACTCACCAGCCCTTGCTCAAGCCGATGTAGGCATAGCCATAGGCTCTGGCACAGATATAGCCATGGAAGCTGGAGACATCGTGCTGATAAAAGATGACCTCATGGATGTTTTGGGAGCCATCAGACTTTCAAAAGCGACCCTGTCCAAGATCAAGCAGAACATGTTCTGGGCCCTGGCCTACAACGTGCTAGGGATCCCAATAGCAGCAGGAGTGCTCTATCCCTCCTACGGTATACTTCTTGCCCCATGGGTGGCAGGAGCAGCAATGGCACTTTCATCGGTTAGCGTGATAACAAACTCTCTGATGCTCAAGAGATTCAAACCCAAGAGAAATGCCTGAAGGAATAATCTGATAGGAGAAATGGATTGAAGAATAGATTAGGATAATGGTATTGAATAAATGAATTGGATAAGAGATTAGGATAATGGTATTGAATAAATGGATTGGATAAGATATTTGGATAATGGCATTGACGAAATGAAATGGAGGAATGGATACATGGGAATATTTGGAAAGAAGGGAAAAACAGTAGAGCTGGAGATCACAGGTGTAACTTGTGGACACTGTGTGAACACAGTGACGATGGCTCTAGAAGCAGTGGATGGCGCAAAGAAGGCGAAGGTGAATCTTAAGGGGAATGCATTGATTACCATCCAGGAAGGCACAGATCCACCACTACAGGAGCTAGTCAAGGCCGTAGCAGAGGCTGGTAACTTCACCGCCCAGGTCAAATAGGACTGAGACTGGCAATATTGATTGTTTTTTACCAGGAGTTAAGTCACTCATGGCAGGGCAAGTTCGCCCTTAGAGCCAGCTAGGATCCTGGCAACGGCATTCGAGGTGATCACTTGTTCTCGTCACCATCTTGAACCGGACGCCTGACAACACGCTTGGCTGGTACATCATCCTCAGGTGGAGCTCCGGCTGGTGGCCTGCGTACAACACGCTTGGCTGGAACCTCGCCTTCTGGAGGAGCGCCACCGGCTGGTGGACGCACTATGCGCTTGGCTGGAACCTCACCTTCTGGAGGAGCGCCACCGGCTGGTGGACGCACTATGCGCTTGGCTGGAACCTCACCATCTGGAGGAGCGCCGCCTGCTTGTGGGCGGGCTATGCGCTTGGATGGCACATCACCATCTGGAGGAGCGCCGCCTGCTTGTGGGCGGGCTATGCGCTTGGATGGCACATCACCCTCTGGTGAGGATGGGGTCTCGGCCTCTGCTACGGAATCAGTTGATGGGGGGCGGGCTATGCGTTTTGCAGGCGCCTCGCCTTTTGGTCTCTTTGCTTCTGGTGGTTGTCTGAGCTTCCTTTTTGCTGGTGCCTCCGATGTCTCAGGCTCCTCGGTCTCTGGTGGGGTTGGAGGATCTGATCCCTCAGTCTCTGGCTCTTCCTTCTCTGACTCATCAGATTCATCGTCTCCCTCGCCTGGCATCTCTGGCTTCATGTCGTCTGTGAACTCCAGGCCGCACTTGTGGCAGATGTTGGTGTCAAGCGGATTCAGCTCATTGCAGTCTGGACAATTGAATGACCTCTTTTGATCCATTGCTTCTTGCGATAGCAGCCAGGTATCAAAGGACTTGTAGTCTGCATGCTCCTCCCACCAGGACTGATACTGCTCATCGGTCATGTCATCACCCAGCACGGACTTTGCCTCGTCTCGATAGCTATCCACGTGAGCAATGTATTCCTTGCGCATCTTTTCCTTGTAGGTAACAGCCTCTCCAGTCTTACCGATGAAAGTAGCGTTACACTCCCCACACACCTTCGAATCTGCAGGTATCCATGCTTCGCACTCGGAACACTTGACAATCTCGGATTCGAACACTGCGTTGCACTTGGGGCACTTGCTTGAGCCTTCAGGTATGAAAGCACCGCACTCACCGCACTCCACAAGCTGCTCCAGGCCGAACTTGTACAGGTACAGACCAACAACAACCAGAAGGGCTGCAAATACTCCAATGATTATTATTGCTATGACAAGCCAATCTGTACCAACAACGGTCACAGGTTCCACTTCAAGCATCCTTACGGACGACTCCGCATCCATGCCAAGGAAGTCTGCATTGAGTATCAACAGGGTCTCGCCTATTGCGCGGTCTGGCAGGTTAATAAATATGGAGAACACGCCGTTATTGCCGGTCTGGGTGGTGTAGATCTGGTCTGCAAAGCACTCATTGCCCAAATTTGCCAGACATACAACGATGTTGGCATCAGCAATGCCGCGTTCGTCTGTCTTTGTCCTGACTATTCCTCTGACATTGATTTCATCTCCGGCAGTGAGCGAATCGGATCCAACAATCTCGAATAGCTCAATCTCGATGTCGGCCAAGTTCACCAGCAAATCTCTTGTGAATTCGTTGTTGGTATGGTCTGTCTCCTTGATTAGGCGTTCACGGTTCACGACCACGGTAATAGTTCTGGTCTCATTCTGGGATGTTGGGTTGGACATGGGAGGCATTTGCCAGGTAAGGTCAAGATATTGGGATTTGCCAGCTGAGACATAGATGAGTTCCTCAGCAATCACGTTTGACTCATTGTCGCCAAGATAAACCAGCACTGTGAGGTCAATGGCATCGGTTTCCCCACTATTGTGCAGGGTCATGTTGATGACAAAATTCTCTCCCTCTGTCGCCTCAGATATCACAGAACCAGCTATCTGGAAGCTGAGGTTCTGGACAAGCACATCAGGCCGGGTCAACACCTCGAAGGTCTGCAGGAACCCGTTATTGGCCAGATCTATCTCTTCCATGGGTTCGGCATTACTAGCTGATACCACCATATAGATGCTGTGAATTCCGGGTTCAGTTGCATTCCACAGCACAACGCTAGAGGAAATGGAGCCGTCAGTGGCACCCATTCTTGCAGGTATCCGTGTGATTGGTGCGCTTGTCCCGATGTGTGTGCTGTTGGCAGGGTCATTTGGGTCTCCATCATAGAACTCCACTACCACTCCCAGGGCATCTCCAAAGCCGGAGTTGGAAACCCGGGCGCTTAGATTGACTGGGCTCCAGTCCGATGCAGAGTCGATCAATCCTCCGGTCAGGTTCTGGGCAAACATCCGGGTGATGTAGATGTCAGGTATGACGAACACCTCGAAGGTTACCGATATAGCCTGATTGTTTGTTGCATTCAGTTCATTGAATGTCCCACTGGGGTTGATGGTTATCAGCAATTCATAAACTCCAGAATTTGGAGGAGCCCAAGAGATGGAAGTTGTGCCGAGCCCGCCGGATCTTCCTACGTCTGAAAGTGTTCCTACACCGATGGCGGTGAACACCATCTCGCCTTCCATCCTGGCGCTAAAGCCTACCTCGATCTGTTGGCCTGCTGTTAGATTGGACGTTCCTGAGTTGGTAATGTTTGCCTCAACAACTAGGTCGACCCCTCTTGGAGCGTATGGGGTATATTCCAGAGTGCTGTTGAACATCACCGCAATGTCTCCCTGAGCCAGAGTAAAGTCAGGCATGAAATCGGTGAAGTAGAATGTTTTTGACCTGTCCTCGGGGTTGACAACCTGAAGTGGAGTGGTCACGGTCTGGGTCAGGTAGGTATAGCTTGCAACAAGTTTCTTCTCCAGTGGGGATATCGTGAACGGCTCGGTTATGGTTTCCACCAGGATACTGAACTCTGCATTACCTAAGGCATCTGTGAACTGGGTGTCTATCAGAGCATCAGCGTTGAAACCATAGTAGCTGAGCTCGATCTTTACTCCTGGTAAGGAACCATCAGACCCATCTAACACATTTGCAGACAACAGCTCAAAGCGCCTGACAACGGCGCCATCATTGGCAACAAGGGTGCAGCCATCAGGGTAGGTTCCGGTTGTAATGTCAGCGGTGCTTGTACCAAAGAAATCATTGGGGCAGACAGTGAACGAAGTCTTGTATGCCTCCATGTGTGCGCTATCAACTGCCCATACACTATATATAGTCGAATCCGACACATCCAGTAGGCTATCCCCTTTTAGGGTCAATGGACCCCCAAGATCTGAGCCGCCTGTTACGGTGATCGATGATGAGTTATAGGTAACGAACCTGACCGTACCCTGAATCCATGCCCCACCATCCAATACAAGTTTGGAGTTGTCATACAGCTCGAAAAGCACATCCGTCTGTGCCGTCAATGTCGAGGTGGAGCCAGGTAGAAGATGCATCTGAGCATCTCCCCTGAGTGTAATGCGTCTGTAGGCAGGGCTGTTTGAGGGATCGTTTCTCATCTCAAAGGTGCCGCCAGTCAATACTATGGTGGCATCGTCCTTGACAAGGATGTTGCCATAAGCGGAATATATTTCTCCAGATGTTACAGGCAATTCCTGGATCCCATCCCTTACCAGGTCACCAAGGCTTGGGTCATAGGTCAT
>JAUVCJ010000191.1 GCA_030595765.1 Thermoplasmatota archaeon
GATAATCTTAGCCTTCTGGTTTCGCCTGGAACCTCTGCATCAGGAACTCCCACTCCTGGCAACATAAAAACCGACAACTTCACAGCCGAGATTGCCCTCCACGAAGACCTGGCTCGTCTGCTGGATGTGGGCCTAGGCGATGACGTATACCTGGCTCGCTCTCCATTGGGCATCAACGGTAACTTCTCATCCTGGATGGAGACCTCGATACCCTTTACTGTCCACGCCATCAAGGAGAACTCCATTCTGGACGAGGGCTACCTGACAGGCCAGATCCACCTGTCTGAAGCTCAATTCCTTTCAAAGAATACCCATGATGGTGGAGTAGTTTCCGAGATTCACCTCAAGCTTCATAATGAGGGGGATATGGGAGCGGTTCAGGATTGGTTGGATAATGAGTGGAGGTACAGATCGATCATGACGTCCTTCACCCAAAATGACCTGCTTATGGAGATCGAGGATTTTCTGAACATCTACACCGCGTTCTCCCAGCTCATCACACTCATTACCATCATGATCGCCCTGATGTTCATAGCTACAATAATGGTGATCTCGGTTCGAGAAAGGGCAGGCGAGATAGTTGCTCTCAGGGCAATGGGCATATCTAGACAGACCATATTCAAGGATATCATTTCCGAGTCGCTGACCATTGGCATGATAAGCCTTCTCATTGGCCTCGCATTAGGCTGGGGTGCCGCTTCAGGCATAGATATCGTGCTTAGAAACTATGATGGTTTTAACCTGCCAGACTCATTCCACATCACCAGAATAACCCCATATCTGATAATGGAGTCTGCCTTGGTGTCACTGGTAATTGGAGCCCTAGCAGGTCTAGTGCCGGGATATTGGGCGAGCAGGTTGAACATTGCAGCGGGATTGAAAAAGGAATAAGAAATGAATGATGAATGGAAATGAATGAAAGAATAGGATAGCAGGATAAAGATAAGGAGGTAAAAAGAATGCATCACTTCGGGTTTCACAAATTCGGCAGGACCCTGATGACCCTGGTTGCTGTTGCCATATCCGCAGCCATGATGCTTTCAATGCTCTCCATTGCCGAAGGGTTCAGGGAGCAATCCATGTCCACAATTCAGGATAGTCACAGGGACATTCTTGTTCAGGCTCCTGGCTGGACTGGCCTCTCAGATGCTCATGCACTTGCAGAAGAATTGGAAAGCGCCCCTGAGGTTGCTTTTGCCTCTCCTGTCCTAGTCACCGACACTAACATGATGCTTACCCTCACAATTCATAAGACCAACACATTCAAGCTGGCAGTTGGAGCAGGGATCATTCCTTCCAAGGAGAAAGAATTCGAAGGAGAGGATCGCAAGACTGTCATCATCAACAACTTCGCAATAGAATACATTGATGATTTTCAGGAGCTAGAAGACCCATTTGCTGATGGTGGTATTCCTACTAGAGAGCTTATGATAAATCGGATATTTGCAGAGGCCAATGATATCCAGAAGGGAGATATGCTTGGTGTTAACGGGGTCAATTTCACAGTGAGCGGTATTTTTAGGACCAGCTTCTCTCAGGACGGGTCTTCAGGAGTATTTGAGGACATCCTAGCAGATACGGCTTTCATAGGCCTGCATCTATCCGAGCTTCAAGACCTGGTAGGCCTAAGAGAACGGGATGCAGCTACTTTCATTGCCCTCACCATGGATGAGTCTGTACGTAGCTCCAAGACGATAGAGGACCATGCCAACGCCCTGAGAGAGAAATACTCATATTTCTATATCTCCAGCAAGGCAGACAGGCTGAGAGATGCAGAAGAACGAACATCTCTGGCCAATGTATTCTACCTGGCCATTGGGTCCGTTGCAGTGGTGATAGGCATTCTTTTTCTTGCCTGCATCATGATAATGTCGGTCTATGAGAGGATAAACCAGATCGGGATGATGAGAGCAATAGGCATCTCCCGCAGGACCATATTCCTCCAAACCCTGGAGGAGTCCACCATTCTGGTCTCACTAGGTGCATTACTGGGTCTTCCATTTGGTTACTTTGCCTCTGAATTCCTGGGTAACTTCATTGGTGCCAACATTGGGGTGAGCTTTGACCTGACCTCTTTCACCCCGCAAATAGTGGTCTACACAATGCTTTTAATTGTTGGTCTCGGTGTGCTGGTATCGCTCTACCCGGCATGGAAGGCTTGCAGGATGGATATCATCAAATCTCTTAGGCATGTAGGATAAGAATCACGAAATATTCAATATCTAACTCACATAACAGAACCGGCATACAACTCACATAACAGAACCGACATATAACTCACATAATAGAACCGACATATAACTCACATAATAGAACCGGCATACAACCTAGATGGCAAAACCAACTTACAACTCACATAGAGCAAATCGATCAATAAAGGAGGAAAGAAATGAGCCTGATAGAACTGATTGGGGTCAAAAAGCTGTATTCAATGGGAGAATCCGAGGTCAAGGCCTTAAATGGAGTTGATCTATCCATACAACAAGGGGAGTTTCTCTCAATTGTAGGGCCAAGCGGTAGCGGAAAGTCAACGCTTCTGAACATGATCGGGTGCATAGACACACCGACCTCAGGCAAGGTCTTGCTTGAGGGGAAGGACATCTCCTCGTTGGGGGATAGGGAATTAACTCGTACCCGTCTAAGAAAGATAGGTTTTGTTTTCCAGCAGTTCTATCTCCTGCCCACCCTAACAACCCTGGAGAACGTCGAATTACCCATGAAAGAGGCAAGGGTGCCTCATGCCCAGCGAAGAGCTAGAGCTGAGGAGCTTCTCTCCCACGTGAGCCTAAGCAACAGGGCCGGTCACTACCCCAATCAGCTCTCTGGTGGGGAGCAGCAAAGGGTCGCTATTGCTAGAGCCCTGGCAAACCGCCCCCATCTGATACTGGCAGACGAGCCTACAGGAGAGGTAGACTCCCAAACTACAGACCGGATAGTCTCTCTTTTACGGGACCTACACTCCGAACAGGGTATCACCGTGATAATAGTGACACATGACCTCAAAATTGCTGACAGTACCGATAGATTGGTATCTCTCAATGACGGCCGTATCGAAAGCGATGTTTCACATGTCCGGACTGATAGAGGGCCTGAGCCTGTACAATCTTTGGTAGAGCATCATAAGGATGGGCCTGAGATGATAACTGGCAAAGATGGGGGTGGGCCTGATATGGTAACTGGCAGAGATGAGAATGAGACTAATAGAGGGCAGGACTAAGGTAGCAATGACCCGATTTCAAGCAATAGTGACTGATATCGATGGTACTCTTACGAACAAGGCCAGGCATATATCGGTTCATGCTATAGAAGCACTGCGTAATGCTGAGTCCCTTGGGTATCCGGTCATTCTTGCCAGTGGAAACGTTTTGCCCATAGCTTATGGTCTTAGAACATTTTTGGGACTAAGCGGCCCAATAGTGGCTGAGAACGGTGGAGTTGTGTTTCACAACGACCAGGTTCATGTCTTGTGCGATATGGAAAAGGCTTTGGCTGGCTATGAGCTGCTAAAGGCCAAATACGGAGCCGAAAGAGTACTGACCGACCAGTGGAGATTGTCTGAGGTTGGGGTCAAGGAAAATTTCAAGCTAGATCTGGCAAAGGCAGAGCTGGAGCCATTAGGCCTTAGGGTGGAGTCCACTGGATATGCATTCCATATTCTGGAGAAGAAGGCTTCCAAGTTCAATGGGGTCAAGCGCGCATGCGAGTTGGCAGGTATTGATATCTCCAGTGTTGTGGCTTTTGGGGATTCGGGTAATGATATTGAAATGCTTGCAGGTTGCGGAATGGGGATAGCAGTGGCCAATGCGATCCCAGATGCAAAAAAGGCTGCTGATTATGTCTGCAAAAATGAGAATGGCTCAGGTATTCGAGAAGGCCTTGAAGAGGCTGGAATTCTATGAGAACCAGTAACAGATCTATGAGACTCCGAAACATATCTATGAGGATCAGGAACAGATATATGAGTACTAGGGAGACGGTCCATGGGCACCTGGAAGACTGTCTATGAGCACCAGGGAGAGGACCTATGAGTGCCAGGAGGGAAGTCTATGAGCAGCATGGAGAAGGGATTCAAAACTCTGGCTAGAGAGTTGGTGATAATCAAGCAGAAAAGATCAGAGCTTGAAAAAAGGATCATTGCATTGAGGCAAAAGGGAATTGATCTTGAACTATCCGGCCTGAAGCTCGCTTCTGATAATGCACCCGACAAGGGGTCTTTGTATGCAATGCTCGAGCAAGCCCATTCAAGTCTGGACAAGGCATCTGAACAGTTAGATGAGCTAGAAAAGAAGAATCCATAAAAGGGCAGGCCATTTACATGTCTAATCGCTTGCTGGTTGCTGTTCTTGACTATCGGCCGGTTGCTTTAGCATTAGCTCGTACTGGTAAACTATATCGATCTGGTACTGGAAGCCGAAGTCCTTGTAAACGTAGGGTGTAGGTCTCTGCCCCACGACAGGATCAGGTCCATAGTAAAAGGGCTTGCCACCATAGCAGCCACAGGAGATATGGATCTCCCATTCCTTGTCTAGGTAGGTAGTCTGCCCCTCAGAAGCATATGGGTCCTGGTGGGGATAGAAGTTGATGAAGCCCATGAAGGGGGTGATCGCATCTGCTATTCCCTCCTCTAC
>JAUVCJ010000011.1 GCA_030595765.1 Thermoplasmatota archaeon
GATCGAACTTTGAACCTCATTCAGAATCATATCGTTGAAGGAAAGAACTAATAATAAAAAAATATATATAGGGAATAAAGATGCACCAAGGCTGGGATATCTCATGGATAAGCTACACGAAGCGATGACAAAGGATTATGCCAATAACAAGAAATTGATTGATAAACTAGCCGCAAGCAGATAGTTTTTTTTTGCTTTGTGAATTTACTTCAACCCTGGTATAGATTCTATTTTGGTGTTTTAAAACGCTCAATGCTTCCTTTCCAACTCATAATACAGGGAGTAAGCCCATTACCTTTATACCAACCAAATCCATTCAGACGATGTCAAGTTCAGGTTGGAAAATAATGCAGGTAAAACGTGTACTTCTCAGCGTATCGGACAAGACTGGCATAGTAGATCTTGCAAGAGGTCTGGCTGAGCTTGGGGTTTCGCTATTAAGTTCTGGTGGCACAGCAGCTACCCTGCGCGATGCTGGGCTTGATGTTACCGATGTATCCGATTATACTGGTCAGCCTGAGATCCTGGAAGGCAGGGTAAAAACCCTTCATCCCAAGATTGCAGGCGGGCTTCTTGGCCGTAGGGACAAGCCTTCTCACATTGCTCAGATGGAGGAGCAGGGCATTGAGCCAATCGACATGGCGGTTGTGAATCTCTATCCGTTCGAGAAAACGATATCAAAAAGTGATGTCACCTTGGAGGATGCGATTGAGAACATAGACATCGGCGGCCCCACCCTGATCCGTGCTGCTGCAAAGAATCATGAATCTGTCGCTGTAGTTGTCAATCCAGATAGGTATTCGATGATATTGGAGCAGTTGAAGGAGAACTCCGGAAGCTTATCCCAGAACGCCCTCCAGGAGCTGGCAGTGGAGGCGTTCGCACATACTGCTGAGTACGATGCATTGATATATAACTGGCTTCACCAGAAGCTTCAGCCTGACGAATTGTTCCCAGAGGTTCAGACCCTCAGATATCGGAAGAGCCAGAGCCTTCGATACGGCGAGAACCCGCACCAGCAGGCCTGCTTCTACTCGGACCCGTCCTATGTTGGTGTTTGTATCCCCAACTCAGAGCAGCTCCATGGCAGGGAGCTTTCATACAATAACATCCTTGATCTGGAGAGCTCGCTGGACATCGTGCGTGAATTCAAAGAGCCAGCTGCCGCTGTCATCAAGCACACCAACCCCTGCGGTGTGGCAGTTGCAGATAATATTTCCGAGGCCTATCGCATTGCAGAAAGCGCAGACCCACTCTCAGCCTATGGAAGCGTAATAGCCCTCAATCGTGAGGTTGATGAGCCCTGCGCTCAACAGCTGCGCAAGCACTTCATTGAGGCGATAATCGCTCCTGGTTTTCATCCAGATGCCTTGGCGATCCTAAAGAAGAAGAAGAGTATCAGGCTTTTGCAGACCAGCGGCCCGATATCGAATGACATGCACCCCCAGAAGAGGACGTATGTCAGAGGTGGATTGCTTCTTCAAAGCTCAGGATGGCCTCAAGTTGCTGATGATGACCTAAAAGTAGTTACAGAGCTGACACCAACTCCAGAGCAGTATCGCGCATTTGATTTTGGGTACCGTATCTGCAGGCACATAAAGTCCAACACCGTGATACTGGTTGGCTCCGACAGGACCCTTGGCTTAGGAGTTGGGCAGATGAGCAGGGTCGATGCTTCCATCATAGCAGCTAGAAAGGCCGGAGATGCAGCAGCTGGCTCTACCCTGATAAGCGATGCCTTCTTCCCGTTCAGGGACGGAGTGGATGCAGCAGCCGGGGCTGGAGTTGCCGCTATCCTTCAGCCAGGCGGATCCATCAGGGACCAGGAAGTAATAGATGCCGCAAACGAGCACGGCATGGCCATGGTATTTTCAGGTGTGAGGCTCTTCAAGCACTGAACCGGAGTTGATCATCAATGACCCTTACCAATCCAGAATGGAAGAACGTGGCAGTGTTTGCTTCAGGGCGAGGTACCGGCTTCCAGAGCCTTATCGATGCCAACGAGAGGGGTGAACTGGGTGCCAACCTTCGGGTGCTGGTCGTGAACAATCCAGGTGCAGCAGCCATTGAGCGGGCTAAAAAGCATGGAATAGAATGGAAGCTTATAGACCATCGACAACGCTCTAGAGAGGATTTCGAGACTGAGCTCATAGCCACCCTGGAAGAACGCGATATTGAATTGGTGGTCCTGGCTGGATTCATGCGCCTTCTAACCTCTCTGTTCGTTACCAAATACAAGTTCCGTATCATCAACATCCATCCAGCACTGCTTCCGAGCTTTCCAGGAGCACATGCCCACAGGGACGCCCTCGCCCATGGCGTCAAGGTGTCTGGATGTAGTGTTCATTTCGTTGACGAGGGTGAGGACACCGGTCCGATCATATTGCAGAAGACTGTCGATGTCCTGCAGGATGACGATGAGGATTCCCTTTCAGCCAGGATCCTTACAGAGGAGCACAAACTTCTTCCAGCAGCAGCCCAGCTATTTGTGGATGGCAGGCTGAGAGTTGATGGCCGGAAGGTTCTGATCGATTGATTTGGTGGTCAATCGATTGTTGAATTGATCAGTAAATTATTTTGTTAGACGTGGATTGTTGGCGTTGTATCTGCTTTTTTCTTAGGATGTTTGCTTCTTACTCCATGTCCATCTACTGTGTCGTTTCCTTCTGTATCCAATCAAGGTAGTCGAGATCTCCATTGGCAATGGAGTACTCCACAACACAAGGCACCTCATAGGAATGCAGCTCCTTGACCCGTTCGATGGCCTTCTGGACCAGCGAGGCTCTTGTCTTGGCAATGATGGCCACCTCCTCGTCCTTTTCGATCTTGCCTTTCCATCGATACACTGAATGGATCGGAAACATGTTGGCGCATGCTATGAGCTTCTCCTCCATCAGGGCATCCACAATAGTCTTTGCCTCATTCATTGAGCTGGCCGTGATATAGAGCATGGAGTGCATGCATCGGGAATCAATCTTCAAGCTTCTAATATTATTGGCTCCTGCTTTTTAGCTTGCGCACGCTTGCTTTGCACCAAAAAAAGTCGTTGAGAAACACCGATATCTCCTTTGGAAAGTATAAATAACGGCCTGGCCATTCAGAACTGGAAAATGGTGAAAATTATGAACTACCAACCACCTCCACCCCAACCGCCTCCGGTACAACAGCCTCCACCGCCGCAGCAGCCTCCTATGGAACAGCCGCCGCAGTATCAGCCGCCTCCGCAACAGCCGCCTCAGCAGTATCAACAGCCTCCACCGCAGCAGTATCCCCCACAAGGAGCCCCGATGGCTGCACCTGTTGCAGCCGCCGCTGGAAAGAGTAAGCTGGTGCCGATAATCATCATCGCAGTGGTTGCTGTGGTGGTCATAGCAGCTGCCTTCATGTTTATGGGAGGCGGCCAAGGAACTCCCGACGCCGCTGCCACGACCTTTGCAAACAAAATGATAGGCAATGATTTACAGGGCGCACTGGACACAACCATCCTGAAATTCGCTGACCAGACCACCAAGGACAATTGGATTGCCAATTCAGCTATGCCTGAAGGTATGACAGCATCCCTCAACAGCGTGACCACCACCGCCTCCGCCGACCTGAGTACGGAAAAAAGGGACTCGGGTAACTCCTTTAAGACCCATTTCGAGGAAGAGTACAGCCAGACTGTCGAGGATATTGCTTGGACTACAATCAAGTTTGACTGGAGCCATCCCGAAGAGGGCTCGGGCACCGATACTATGGAGACCTGGATGTTCAAGATTGGCGGCCAATGGTATCTTGCCCCGGATATGGAGCATTAATCGAATCGGTCGCCCTGCTGGATGTCTGGCAGGGCGGCTCTTTTTCCTTTTTTCTTGTTTTTCAAGATTCACCCTTCCATTGTCCTCAAAATCGCTTTCCCACCAGTTTTAAATATATTCCTTTCATTGAACAGCTCTGGCAAAGGTATAGCGCATGGCAACCATTGAAGAGCAGATAGTCCAGATCGAGGAAGAGATCAAGGGCACGATGTACAACAAGGCTACTCAGCACCACATTGGCAAGCTGAAGGCCAAGATGTCTCGGCTGCGCGAAGAGCAGGAGAAGCGCAGAAAAGGCCCTAGCGGTGGCCCCAAGGAGGGCTACGCAGTCCGAAAGAGCGGGAACGCCACAGTAGCGCTTGTTGGCTTTCCCAGCGTAGGAAAGAGCACGTTGCTAAATTGTTTTACAGGGGCTGACAGCGAGATCGGAGCCTACGAGTTCACAACCCTGACGGTTGTGCCTGGTCTGCTGGAGTACAGAAGCGCCAAGATACAGATCCTAGATTTGCCTGGTCTTATTAGCGGCGCCTCCAAGGGTAAGGGACGTGGACGGGAGGTACTTTCGGTGGTACGTTCTGCAGACATGATACTTCTGTTCGTGGACATATATCAATTCGAGATCCAGGTCCTTGTAAACGAACTTGCAACTGCCGGCATCAGGCTGAACCAGTCTCCTGTGGATGCGGTGCTATCTCTAACTGAGCGTGGTGGAATTGAGATACATTCTACTGTGGAGCAGACCCACCTGGACGAAGACACCATCCTGGGAATAGTCAAGGAGTTCGGGATTGTCAATGGTAGCTTAATATTGCGCCAGAACTGTGATGCAGACAGGCTCATTGATTTTCTTGCAGGGAACAGGATCTACCTCCCATCCCTCGTGACCCTGAACAAGATAGATATGGGCCAGGAAAATCATTTGGCCAATATCCGAAAAAAACTCAAAGGCTGGAAGACGGTAGAAATTTCGGCAACGAATGAGGAGGGCATTGAGGAGCTTAAAGAGGCCATCTTCAACTCACTGAAGTTCATAAGACTCTATATGCGCCCACAGGGCGGGGTCCCGGATTACAAGGAGCCTCTTGTGGTCAAGGAAGGCTCCACAGTTGGAATGGTCTGCGACACCATCCGCAGGGACTGGAAGGCTAGATTCAGGTACGCAAACGTATGGGGCAAGTCTGCCAAGTTCCCTGGGCAAATGATTGGGATAAACCATCAATTGAAGGATGAAGATGTGTTGACCATCGTGATTAGAAGATAAGCGAAATGTTGAGTTGGTAAAGATTAATATCGATAGAAGATTGGCGTGATTATGGTGAGAAGATGAATGTGGTTCTGGTGGACAGATAAATATGGTGCTGGTGGTGCAAAAGAAGATAATTCGGGTGGGCAGATGAATATTATCATGGTGATTCAATGAAGGGTGAGAAGGGTAAGGCTAGTGGCGGTTCGTCAGCACCCATGGACTTCATACCCAAGACTACGGCTGGTAGTGGTAAAAAAGGCAATAGCGCGGCTCAACCATTGCCAAAGCTAAGACCCAAGTCGGAGGCTCCGCTGGAAAAAAGTGGGGTTGTTGATTCCAAGAGCGTTGATCAAAAGAAAAACATCGTTACTAAGGAGCTAGACAAGGCCGCTAACCAAAAGATAAGCCCCGCCATTAAGAAACAAGCCAAGGATGCCGATCAGAAGAAACGCCCCACCATAAAAGCTACTAAAGGTGGAAACAAAAAGAAAAAAGCCGATGCCACCGTTCCAGCATCCAAGATTCCGGAAGGAATGTTCAATCTCCTCCATGTCGAGAGCATACGGGCAAGGAGATCTGTGTTACAAAGCCTTGAATTATTTCTGGCTCTAACCCCTCTTGTCATTATTGGCTTTGTGGTGTTGGATATAATCGCTTATGGAGATCTGGACCTGCTGATCCCTATGGGTTTTCTCCTTGCCATCATATTATTCCTCCTGCGTATCGGAAAGGAGAATAACTTGTCTCAGGCTCCCATCGAAGTTTACGAGAACGGTATTTCCATGCCAGTCTTTCAGGGGGTAATGAGAGCTAACCAGAGAATGCTTACTGCTGCAATTGCGACCTCCATCATCACCATTCCCATATTGCTGCTTATTGGCCCGGATCTGAGGATATTCATTTTTGAGGCTCCCATGCTGTTTCTCATTTTTTCTGGGCTTCTGCTTATATATAACCATAATCAGGAAAAAGCCAGACGGCCGCTTTACAAGGTGCAAGAAAATCCAAGAGATCTGAAGTTCGTGCCAAAGATGGGCAGAAAAAACAGCTTAGCCAAGGCAGTAAAAGGGATATATCTCACCAACAGCGATGCCAGCGTAAAGGTGTTCAATGAGCTGACAGTGGTAACCATTGACAACGTCACCTATGAATCGGGCCCAAGGGACCAGGTTGAGCTTAGAAAGATCGCGAAGATCATACAGAATAGTTATGGGAAGAGGGATTAGTGCTTCT
Source organism: Thermoplasmatota archaeon (assembly GCA_030595765.1). Lineage (GTDB taxonomy): Archaea > Thermoplasmatota > Thermoplasmata > JAUVCJ01 > JAUVCJ01. Next base: position 6,277 of record JAUVCJ010000011.1, read on the forward strand.
TCTTCAATTCCTTTGCCAGTTTTTTCGGGATGCCCTTCAGTAGCGCCAATTCGTCCTCGGTAGCATTATTGATGTCATCCAGGCTCTTGTAACCAGCACCCATCAGTATATCCAGCCTGGAGTTGCCCAAACCCGATATGCTCAGCATTGCCTTCCTGAAGGCTCTGAATTGCTTGTCCCCCAAAGATGACCCGCACACGAAGCACTGCTCCTCCTCCTCGTTCACAAAGGTACCACAAGTTGGGCACTTGATCCTGTTGGCAAGAACACCCAGTTCCTCTAAATCCTCTCCCCCATCTCCCTCACTTTTCGGCTCTTCCTCTGAGTAAACCTCAGATCCTACCTCACTAGCATCTACATCAACACCATCTTCGCCAGAGCCTTCTTCGTGGATATCCTCATCTTCATGGCCGCGCTCATTGCCTTCGTCCAGATCATCTTTGTCGGCTACTTCCAATGAGGCCTCCAATTCGGATCCATCCTCTTGCTCCAAGCTTTTCTCTTTAATCTGTGCAGTGGTTTCAATGTCTCCTCCGCACATGAAGCACTGTTTTTCCTCGCTATCCACGAATGTTCCGCAGTGTTGGCACTTTATCTTATTCTCAAGCACCACAGGCTCATCGTCAAGGGCTTCCACGTCATCAATATCGACGGCCTCTTCTCTTTCTTCTTCTAGTTCATCAGGTCGGGTTCTATCTGGCTCATCAATGTAGGTCTTTTTCACTGAGCCCGATATCTCATCTTCAGCCTGGGCATCAGCATCCAGCTTTCCCCCGCAGAAGATGCATTCGGTGTCCTCTCCAACATTGAAGGTGCCACAATGATGGCATTTTATCCCGTTCTCAAATACTTTCTCTTCAGCCTTGGCATCAGCATTCAACTTTCCCCCGCAGAATATGCATTCGGTGTCCTCTCCAACATTGAAAGTGCCGCAATGATGGCATTTTATCCCGCTCTCGATTATGCCCGGGCCCTCGGTTTTTGGCCCCATGATATCCTCATCGAAGGCAGCTGCATCTTTTTCACTGCCCTCATCTGCATCATGATCACCATTCTCATCAACATCCCGCTCAATGCCCCCCTCTGTGGCATCTTCACTGGCTTGTTCCATGTCGTCTTCACTCAGGTCTTCCAAACCATCATCGTCTGGACTTCCATCAGCATCATCGTCTACATCAGCCTCTTCCATCTGGGTATCAGCATCCAGGACTATCCCACAGACAAAGCATTCGTTTGCTCCACCACTGAGGAAGGTGCCGCAGTTGGGGCACAGATACAGTTCCTGGCTACCCTCATCGGTGCTATCCTCTGACGGGCTCTCCTCATCTTCCTGGTCTTTTCCAGCACTTTCGGTGGTATCAACCTCCGAGGTGTCATCAACAGATACATCCTCGTCAACTGTTTCGCCCTCTGTAGCATCGCCCAAGGCCTCATCTTCCGATACATCCTCGTCAACAACTTCGTCCTCTATGTCATCATCCGTGGCCTCATCTTCTGGAACATCCTTGTCAATTGCTTCGCCCTCTGTTGCATCATTCTCTGTGGTTGGCTCTTCATCTTCAAGACTCTCAGCGCTGTCGGTATCGTCTAGAGATTCAGCATCCTCTTCATCAAGGTCATCATCATGGCTTCCTCCATCCTCTTCCTCGCTGTTATCGTCTTCTTCATCCTCAGGCTTGGCCTTGAAGAATAGCTCGATCGCAGGTGGTTCTGTTGACCTGGAGATTGCCGGGGTGATGTGTTCTGTTCGGGCTGCCGCTATCTCAAGGTCATTCTCCATGTCTGCCCATAATATTTTCTCAAAGTCCTGGTTTGCTTCCCATAATTCATCAAAATGATCCTGATATTCTTCCTCGTCCCCGTCCTCAGCCTCCTCGAAAAGCGCTTCCAATGGGGAATCATCAGGTTCCATATCGTATGTGCCATCTCCATCTGCCCACTCGAAATCCAAGCGATTTTCTTCCCCGACCTCCTCTGTGATGCCCTTTCCGAATATGTCAACAGGTGCTCCACAATGGGAGCAGACCTCGTCCTCCTCGTCAAGCATCACCCCGCATCCAGGGCACTTAAGATGGTCAAACTCGATGTTCTGGAATAGTTCCTCAGCTGTTATTTCCTCTCTCAATGATTCGTCGCAGTTGGAACATGTCCAATCATCCAGCTCCACTCTGGCATGGCAGTACGGGCAATGGAATATGCTCATCACATGGGCCCAGTTCTCTGTGAGCTCTTCCACATCTATGTCATGCTCAAGTGTCTCTCCACAGTGGTCGCATTCTTGATCGTCAAGTTCAACTCTCTGGCCGCAATATATGCAATCGAATAATGTATGGATATGGTAATCATTCTCTTCTAGGTCATCTTCTTCGATGCCCTGCTCCAGCATCTCCCCGCAATGGTCGCACTTTGTGTCATCGAGCTTTACCCTGCCTCCGCAATACTGGCACTCCAGCAACGAACGCAAGTGATAATCATCCTCTTCTATGTCGTCCTCATCAATGTCCTCTTCCAGTGTCTGGCCGCAATGCGCACATGTGACATCATCCAGTTCCACTCTTCCTCCACAGTAATGACACTCCAGAAGAGAGCGTAGGTAGTAATCATCCGCCTCCAGCTCTTCCATCTCGATGTCCTGCTCCAGCACCTCCCCGCAATGGTCGCAATCCTCATTGTCCAGCTCCACCCTTCCTCCACAGTATGGGCAGTCCAGAAGGGTATGCAGGTGGTAAACATCCTCCTCCAGGTCATCATCCTCAATGTGGTGCTCCAGCATCTCTCCACATTTATCGCATTCCTCACTGTCCAACTCTACCCTTGTATTGCAATAGGGGCAGTCAAAGAGCATCAGGGTATGAATGAGATTCTCTTCTATCTCATCATCGTCTATGTCTCGTTCCAGCGATTCCTTGCAATGAGAGCATTTCTTATCATCTGGATCTACTCTTCCATTACAGTACGGGCATTCGAAGATGGAGAACAGATGAAACCGGTTCTCCTCCAATTCTTCCTCTTCGATATCGTGCTCCAGTGATTCCTGGCAGTGGGGGCATATCGGTGAATGAAATTCAACCAGGCCTGTGCAGAACTCACAATCCAGGCTACCTTCGAATGCATTTTTAATCTCTTCAAGCAGGTCTTTGAGCTCCTGGGAATCAGGCTCTGATCCAATAACCTGTTCCATTATCGAAATCGACTCGGAGAGCTTTCCCAGCTTTCTCAAGACCAGCGCCTTGTTGACCAACGCTTCAGGCATTTCTGGTTCGGATTCGATCACTTTGTCAATTAGACCTCTGGCCTCATCCAGCTTGCCCATGGCAGATAATATCCTGACCTTCTGGATCTCTAATGCTTCTCTGTCAGGGGCCAATTCAAGAGCTGAATTTATGTCGGTCAGAGCCTTCTTCTTACTTCCCAGCTCCAGGTGTAAACTTGCTCGGTTCGAAAGAATATAGGAATTAAATGCATCAACCTTCAGTGCCAAATTGAAGGCATCAAGAGCCTCTTCAAGCTTCTGCTGGTGGAAGAGCAAACAACCCTTGTTGTTGTAGGCAATGACCGAATTCGGGTTAAGCTCCAGCGCCTTTTCAAAGCAGGCAAGCGCACTGTCTGCATCATCATTGCTTAGATGGAACGTGCCTTTTAGGTTCCAGAATAGGTCCAGCTCATCTCGCTCCTCCAGAACCGTGTCCAATGCCAGCACTGCAGAGTCAAAGTCCTCCAGCTCTCCCTCTGCTATTGCCAGTTCCAGCAGGGTACCTTCGTCATCAGGCAGGATCTCCAATATCCTGTCAGCCATCTCCACCACGCCTTCCCAGTTTCCAAGCTCCACACAGATCGTGAGCCTGTTCTTCAGGGCAATAATGGACCTGCTTTGAAGCAACAGTACCCTGTCATAGCATGCCATGGCCTTCTCGCTCCTGTCCAGGGTGTATAGGATGTTTCCCTTGTGGATGAGCAGCTCTTCATCATCAGGGTTCTCGTTTAGAAGCTCAGTTATCAGGTCAAGCGAGTCTTCAAAATTCCCAAGGTTTCTGTGGAACAGGGCCCTAGCTAGTCTTCTTCTGCTAAAGCGAGCAGGTCTTCTGGTGGATATCTGAGGAGGTGCCTCTTCCATTGGCATGATATGCTCGGCCAGGCCTGGAGACATCTCATCCATCAGCTCATCATCTTCGGATTCCTCATCCTCTGCTTCTACATCCTCTTTTAAGATAATGTCAGTATCTTCTTCCTCAACGTCCGCTGGCAGTTCATCCGGGTCTTCATCAGCTTCTACCTCTAGAAGAGTGTCTGCGCCTTCCTCAGTTTCCGTCTCTGGGAGTGTGTCTGTGTCTTCCTCAGTTTCCGCCTCTGGGAGTGTGTCTGTGTCTTCCTCAGCTTTTGCCTCTGAGAGAGCGTCTGTGTCTTCCTCAGTTTCTGCCTCTGGGAGAGCGTCCGTGTCTTCCTCAGTTTCTGCCTCTGGGAGAGTGTCTGTGTCTTCCTCAGTTTCCGTCTCTGAGAGTGTGTCTGTGTCTTCCTCAGCATCCTCATCATTTTTGGATATGGTATCCTCATCGTCAACGTCCTCATCAAGTCCAGTAGCCTGGGAGCCCAGGCTGCCTAAGAACCCTCCATCCTTTGCAGCCGGGGCATCATCCATTTCCTTGATGCCGGCAAATGCCTTGCCTTCCTCATCCTCCAGAAGAACACCCGCTTCGTCCAGACCTGCATGCACTTCACTATCTTCTTCGCCCTGTTCTTCAACAGATGATGGCGCAGAGCCTCTGAGCAGTTCTTGGTCATCTTCCGGCACTAGAGCAACATCCTGCTCGTCCATCAGAAGGGCAGGTAATTCAAAATTATCCAGATGTTCACCCAAGCCGAGTGTGTGGGTTTCTTTATCCCCTTCTTTTTCTTCCTCTTCTTCTTTTTCTTCTTCTATTTTAGTGTCAATGTCTATTGTTTTGCTATCTAGAAGTTCTTGTTCCTCTTCCTCGCCTTCTTTATCACCCTCGTCTCCTTCATCATCCTCTATCTCATGTGAGGGATCTCTAACAATATCTCCATCAATATTCTCATCAATAACTTGCTCTAGATCTATTCCTTGTCCGGTTTCCTCATCAAGGTTCTCTTCTATATCTATCTCTTCTTCTCCTTCTTTTTCATCTTCTTTCTCTTCTTCTACCTCTCCGTCCAGAACAAGCTCCAGTCCCTTGATCGCCTTCTCAATTACTTCCTTATGCTCCCTTGCTTCCTTGAAATCCGGGTCAATATCAAGAACCATCTTGAAGCTCCCAAGGGCTGATTTGTAATGCCTGAGATTTTCATGGCATCTACCCATCAGAAACAGCGCTGTTTTGTCCTCTTTGACAGGCTCCAGGTATCTTTCCAGCGCTATCAGCGCCTCTGCGGGTTCATCCATTTCGTAGAGCAAAGCCGCAAGATTGAGCCATCCATCAGGGTAGTCCGGCTTTATCTGTACGGCCTTTCGGAAACATACCAATGCGTTGTCCTGGGGCCCTAGATGCTTAAGGGCAAGCCCACGGTTGTTCCAGCCCTTGGCATTGTCAGGGAATTTTCTCAGCAGTGTTTCGTAGTTATCATTTGCTTCCTTGTACCGTCCAAGCTGGTACAGTGTCGCTCCCCTGTTGGTCCATGCTCCCTGATAGTCTGGGTTCAGAACCAGTATCCTGTCGTAGCATTCTATCTCCTCGTCAAATCTTTCGAGATTGAACAGGGCAAGGGCAAGTGAGTACCAGGCATTAACATCATCAGGGTCCATTCCCAGACCCTTGGAGAAGGAGTAGACCGCATCATCGAATCTTTTCAGGCCGTTAAGGGCAAATCCCTTGAGAAAATGAGTCGATGAGTAATTCTGCTTGAGAGCAATGGCCTGCTCGAATAAATCTAGGGCGGCATGGAATTGGCCGCTTCTAAGGTGGTCCTGCCCCTCCTCCAGCAGTTTTTCAAGCCTGTCAATGCTGGGCAGATATCTAGCATCCGCAGGGCGTGTTTGGCTTGTGCTACTTGACTTGCTACCAGTTGGGGAAAACAATCCCCTGGCCTGAAGCTGGTTAGTGAAAGAATCCCCATCAATTAGATTTATTCCTGCATCTTTGGCAAATTTTCTTGCCTTCTTGGTGAACGTAGAAGAGCTGATGTAGAGTGCAGAGCTTTCATTGGCCTTGTCCATGCTCTTTTTGAGCTTTTTCAGCTCTGTGACAGTAACAGGTTTTTCCTCCAGCCCTGTCTGGATCAGAATGTTTTCCTTTTTCCCCCCACTGGAGGAGGCGGCCACGAACGGCTCGTTCATATGCTTGGCAGAAACGTCCAACATGTCCAATTTGTAGCCAGATTCTGCCAAAAGCTTCGCTGCAAGTGCATTGAACTCTCTGGCGTCCAAAGACTCCAGGTAGCCCTTTCTTAACTTGTTTCTGTCCAGCTCAGCCACGTTACTCACTCAAATTCATTTTTTAATCCTGTTCAGGCACTCTTCGCCCCGCCTGATCGCCTTTGTGAAATCCGGGTCAATTTTAATGGCTTTCTCATAAACATCCAGTGCATCTTCGTATCTCTTCAGGCCAAATAGCACCTCTCCCATCTGGAAGTGCGCCTTCTTGAAATCCGGGTCCAGCTCGATCGTACGTTCGTATGCTTTTAGGGCCTTTGCAGGCCTTTCGACGTCTGCCAATACGTTTCCAAGTTCGTACCATGCATCCGGGAATTCATCATCGACCCTGACAGCTCTGCTCAGGTATTTGACTGACTGATCCAATTCACCCAAAATGTAGTTGACTTTCCCCAGGCTCAGGTATAGCTCTGCATCGTCTTTTAGGCTCTTCTCTGCGCGTTTGAGCCAGGTCAACGCGTCCTTGAAGTCCTTCCTTTCAAGCGCAATATCGCCTTTTGCCTTCCAGGCAGAGCCATAATCCGGGTCTACCTCGAGAACGTCGTCAAAGGTCTGGAGCGCTCTTCCCCATCTCCCGATATCCGAAAGTATGAGCCCTTTTTGGAGAAGAGCATCCAAGCGGTCTGGATTAATTTCAAGAACCTTGTCAAAGCAACGCTGAGCCTCTCTCCAGATATTGCTTTTGATGTATAGTTTTCCACACTCGAACCAGGCATCATCGTTCTGCGGTTCCAGCCTGGTAACCTGTAGGAAGCACTGTATGGCACCACCCCACCGATCCATCGTCTTGAGTATCTCACCTTGGGTCTGCCATGCTTCTAGGTTGTCGGATTCCTTTCTCACGACCTCGGCAAATATCTCAAGTGCCTCCTTGGTCTTTTCTTCCTCTCTGAGCAGGTTTCCCAGCTCCATGAGTAGCAGGACTGTTCTTCCTTCCTTTTCCATGGCTTTTTCCAGGGCCTTCATTGCTTCATCCAATTTCCCTAACCCCCTTAAACAAGAGTAAATATGGGACCAAATGCCAATTTTCTCCTTATCTTTGTGCATCAGCGCCTCAAAATATTCCAACGCATCCGTATAATTCTCCATCTCCTCAAGGACTATGCCAGCAGCAAAAAGAACCTTCTGGTTGCCTGGGTCCAGCTCCAAAAATGCCTTGAAACATTCAATAGCTTCAGGGAATCTTTCAAGCTCGCGCAGTCCCTCTCCCTTGAAGAACAAAGCACTCTTGCTCCTAGGTCGTTTCGCTAGAACCTTTTCCACCCATTCGATGGCTTCTTCATATTTTTCCATCCTGAGCAGGTTACGTCCCTTTTTCAACCAGGTCTTGATTGTGTCATCGCCGGAATCTATTATCATATCCAATACCCCGTCTACGGCATCGTACCTCTTTAGTTTCTCAAGGATTAGAATTCTCTGCAGGCGCAGGTCTTTGTTATCCAATCCAAGCTCCTCTATGCGTTGATGCACCATAATGGCCTGGTTCAGCTCACCAATGTTCTCAAGAAGGCTGGCTTTCCTGACCAGAGCCTCAATATTTGAGGGGTCAACAACTTCGAGCAGAGCATTATAGCCATCCAGGGCATCCTTGTTCCTGTGTAAGCCGTAGAGGGCATCTGCCCTGTTCAACATGACACTAACGTCATCCGGTCTCTGTTTCAGAACGAACTCATAGCAATCCAGTGCTTTATCCATCTCCCTCGCCTCTAGATGTAGCATTCCCCTGCTCTTCCATGCCTCGATGTTATCAGGGTTGGATGTGATAGCTCGTATGTAGTAACGGTGAGCCTTCTGGAGGTGATGCTCCTCCATGTGCACCGCTCCAAGTATGTCCCTGCCGTTGAAGCTTCCCTGGCCGAAGTGACCCATCTGGTAGAGGTTTCCAAGCCTCAGGAAAAGGTCTGAGCTTATCCAGGTGTCCAGATCGTTATCCAGCTCCTCTAGCTGGTTCAACATTACTCCCACCAGCGCAAGGTCCATGTTGGAGAGCCATAGCTCCTGATCTTTGTCCAATTTCTTGGGTATTGAAAGGTGATCCAGGTAGCGGTTCCATCTCTCTGATATGATCTCTATCTGTTTTTTATTCATGTCTGAAAGATCTCTACCTTCAATGGTCTCGATAATGTCCTTTCCATCCTCGAAGCTGATGCCAGTCTGGGAATAAGGGTCTGTATCCAGAAGAAGGCACCCTTGGGCTTGCAGCCTGTTTATGAGGGCCTCTCCGATAACGCTGGTGCTTTCAAGATATGGCTGGAGAGTAAGTTCCTCAGAGCAGAGTATGCACATCTCGGATTTTTCCTCGGTTTCCAAGCCACAACGTAGACAGGTCAATAAGCTCCCCCATTCAGAGTGGCCTATGAATGAGGTTTCCCCTATATTTATGTTAGGAAAATCAAATCCACTAATAACGCCACCAATAATGCCACCAATAGCCCCACCAATAACCCCACCAATAGCCCCACTAATAGCCCCACCAATAACCACACCAAGAATTTTGCAGATGGAACAATTTATTTCCCTCTAAAACCAATGTGGTGTCGATGGATCGCAGAATGTGCATAGCCTGTAAGGGATCCCGGAACCTGTGCCAGAAGGGGTACTGCGAGCTGCTTGGCAGGGTGAGAAAGCATATGTCCAGCAAAACCCTGGATACAAAGGAGGTCTTTGGCTCCTCACCTCCTTCTGTTTTCGTCGGGCGATATGGATATCCAAAGGTCAGTATTGGCCCGATGCTTCCACCTGAGAGAATTTTCAAGGCCGAAAGGCTGGACGACCCAAGGGAATGGTGGGGGCTGGGCATCGAAGAGGTGGTAGGCATTCGTGGTAGCCTTCTAAGGTCCAAGGTGGAGCAGAAGGTGAGCTCGGCAAGCACCCCAGACAGGCATCTTGCAGCCTGCCAGGAGCTATCACTTTCGAGCAAGGCAGTGGATACTGAAGTCCTTTTTCAAAAGAAACCAAGGATAAATTTCCTATCATTTGACAATTTCACCGCTCCGGTAGCACCAGGCCTAGACATGGAAAAAATGCGCCTAACCCAAAATCCCAGTGTGCCCAGGAAGGTGGATGCGGTAACCTCCGACACCGATGTTTTGGCTGCAGACGGGCTCTGGGAATTGTATGATGGGAATGTTGATCTGACCCAGATGCAAAGACTCATGTCCGCAGGCCTGCTTGGCGAGGGCAGAAAGAGATTGCTCGTGCCAACCCGCTGGTCAATAACCGCTGTGGATGACGTGCTTGGCAAGAAATTAATGGAAAAGGTCAGATATCTTCCCCAGCTCGGCGAGGTACTGCTCTATCGTGGTGATTATGCAGGAAACTACTTTTGGATACTTCTGGTGCCTAGAGCCTGGAGCTTTGGCATGACCGAGACCTGGATGAAAGGCTCTTTCTGGTCAGGCGATGCTTCCACTGATACCAATCCCTCTCGAACAGAACATACACAGGTTGGTGCTGGCTCTACTCAGGCAAATCGCAATTCTAATCCTCTTGATAATCCCAATCCTCCTGGCAATTCTACATCCACGATTTCTCCTGGTAATCCTAATCCTTCTGTCACTTCTAATTCTCCTAATTATTCCAATCCTTCTGATGGCTTTTTTACCACTCTTTCCGATAGCGAAGGTTTTGCTGGCAGAACAGGTTACGCTGACAGGGTAACAGGAGCATATTACGCAGCAAGGCTTGGGGTGCTTGAGCACCTGATAGGGTTAAAAAGACAGGCAACAGCCCTGATCTACAGGGAGATAACACACGAGTATTGGCTTCCGCTGGGCGTGTGGGTGATAAGGGAAACTGTGAGAAAAGCGCTGGAAGGAAGGCCTGAGAGATTTGATACATTGAACTCCGCCATGTCCAGGGTAACAGCCCATGCCACCAACAAAAAAGGAGTGTTCCATAGCGAATTTGTAAGGTCAATATTATCTCAGAGAACTCTTGACGATTTCTAGTGAGGCGACAATGTTAAGAACCACTGGTGTCCATTTTGATTGGTGAAAACGGTGGTGCCCCAAAAATGAGCAAAAAAAAGGGTCATGGAAGGGGGGGCAAAGCAACCACGAAAAATGGCGACAAAACTCAAAAGGCTCCTTCAGGTGGAGCCGGTAGTGCCGATGTCAGTGGTGGCGGCAGCGGAGGTGCTAATGGTAGTGGAAGTGGCAGAGGCATTGCCTCGGGAAAACTTACTGCAATTGTAATCGGCATCATGCTGATCGCAGGTGGCGCAACAACAATCTTTTTTGTCTTCGGCCAGAATTTCGAACCTATCGATTCCGATGTTCCGGATGTGGTATGCGACCCGGATGCCACTGAGTGTTTCGTTGCAGACTCCGCTGGTGACAAGGCCATAGCCTTCGAGCACCTGGATACTTCTACAAGCTCATATGTCTCACTTCGATCATTACTGGGTCAAGGACCGGTTCTGCTTGAGTTTGGCTCCACCGAATGGGCTCAGACCTCTCAAAATACTCCAATACTTCTCTCTTTCATGGCCAACTATACAGGAAGGGTACGACTTGTGTCTCTCTTCAATGGTGATACCGAGGCCAGCCCGGATTGGGTCAAGGCTTACGCATCCAATGGAGGAAGGAGCTGGTCTCATATCTTGTCAAACACAACCATATTTCAAGGGTATGGGGTAGATAACTCCTCGACCTTCGTGCTTCTGGACGGAGCTGGCATCATTAACTGGACAGCCACAGGGATCCTGGATGTGGCACAGCTGGAAGAGAATTGCATTCCATTGATAGTACCCGGTAGTGTTGTTGGATACCATGCCCCCCAGTTTATTCACGAGAACGTTCTGGATAACAGTTTTTTCGATCTGTCAAGTGTTTCTGAACTGGTCCTGCTGGAGTTCTATCACACTAATTGCGGTGCCTGTCATACAATGACCCCAGTGATGAAAGGCTTGAAGGAGAATTACAGCGCTCAGATACGCATTGCCAGCATTGCGAACAAGGATTGGGGTGAGACCAGCGAGGGCATTCTTGAATTTGCGAATTACTACACAAGAACCTGGCCCCACCTTATCTCGAACGACTCTACCAACAGCGCTTATGCCATTGAGTTCACTCCAAGCTATGTATTGATAGACGGGAATGGAATGATAGCATGGCGCCATGTAGGCACTACCAGCTATTCTGTGATTGCCACTGCCGCGGATGCAATTCTGTCTTCTGGTTTGTAGCATTCAGCTGGGACTCAAGTAAGAACTAATTATGCTCTGTGGATCGGCACATAGGAGATTCCTGGAGAGGTTCCGAAATTGGCCAGACATCTACTATGGATAGGTTTAAGTATGTTTTTACCCTTGGAAATTCCGGTTAATCATGGATAAAAAGGCCAGAATCATCCAGTTGCTTTTCGTTGCTATTATTTTATCAGTATTGACCCTTTTTTCACCATGGTTCTCTGTCGGAACCGTGGAGGAAAACATATACGGACAGAGCCAAAGGGAGGATTGGGGACTTTTTGGGATCACCCAGGTCTATACCGATGTAAATGGCTCCATTCAGGTATCAGCTCCATACTCGAACGAGCATTTTCCAATGTCAGTAACTCCTAGCTCCCCGATCCCACCGCTTGAAAAGGGAGAGATAGCGAACAGGGCACTTCTCCTTACGGCCACATCAATGATCTGGTTGTGTATGGTTCTTCTGCTATCCATCTCCATCATGCTGATAATATTCGATTCGGATGAGACTCCCAGGAAACCCCTATTGAAGAAATTAATACCTATCTCGGCTGGACTTTCTCTCGGATCGGTTTTTTTCTTTCTGTTAGGCTTCCCGATGATGACCAACATGGATAACGAGGTATGGCAGGTGCCCAACCCTGTGGTAAACGGCATAATGGGCACAGGCTCTGTAAGTGTTGCAGGCCCTGCTTATAATGTCCAATGGGCTCCGGCAATGGGATTAATCCTAGCAATGGTTGTTGCGGTCTTGTGTTTGGCTATGGTATTTCTCTTGCGAGAGACCTCCAAGAATGAATGTGAGACCCCCAAGGATGAGCCAGAGCTCACCCTGGAGAAAAAGGAGAAAAGCCTCAAGGTCTCGCCCAAAGCTAGAAGGAAGGGAAAAAAGAGGGGAAAGGCCAAGAAAAGGGATAAGAAAGAGGATAAGGAAGAGAATAATGGAACTACAAAAGACACCGAAAAGGAAGATTGAGCACCTTTTATAATAATCATATCTCATCTTCAATCTACTGTGGCACTATCCTTGCGTTTCTTGCTCCGAAGAAGCAGAATAGGGCATTTGAACCCATGAGCAGGAAGGCCAGCAGAATATCCATTCCTCCAAAGCCTCCTCCGCCGAATGCGAGCATGCTGGAAAATAGCGCAGAAATCGCCAGGAACATGAACAATCCCCAGGGTGCTGCAACCAACAGCCCCAGCTGTAGAGGTTTTCCAGTGTGTTTTCCAGCAAAATGGCCAGCAATGAGCGGGTTGACAATGAACAGGAAAACCATGTTGAAGGCCGGAATGAACAATGTCAGGCTAAGCAAGGCTAGAAGGCCCAAGGCCGTTATGGCCGCCATTGGAAATCTTTCCTGTCTCAAGTTCCAACACCTCTCATTTCATCTTCTTTGCTATTTTGTCCATCTCAAACCGGCCAACCATTCTTGCATTATGGTATGATGGAGTCCATTACTCCCTATCCTAGAGCCGCTCTGGATATGACGATCCTCTGTATCTCGTTCGAGCCCTCGTATATCTGGGTAACTTTCGCATCCCTGAATAGACGTTCCACTGGATATTCAGAGCTGTAGCCGTAGCCTCCATGTATCTGGATGGCCTTGTTGGTCACCCACATTGCTGTATCCGAGGCGAACAGCTTGGCAATGGCGGCTTCGCGTCCATTGGGAAGCCCAGCATCCTTTCTCCAGGCAGCCTGATGGGTCAGTAGCCTTGCAGCTTCGATCTTGGTGGTCATGTCTGCAAGCATCCACTGGATGGCCTGAAACTTGCTGATGGGCTTTCCAAACTGCTCTCTCTGCTTTGAATACTCAATGCTGGCATCAAGTGCGGCTTGGGCAATCCCAGTAGCTTGCGCTGCTATCCCGACCCTTCCGACATCCAGTGCCGAGAGCGCGATCTTTAGGCCGCCTCCAAGCTTACCCAGCAGGCTCTCTTTCGGGATCCTGCACTCCTCGAATATCAATTCTCTGGTATCCGAAGCTCTAACACCCATCTTCTTTTCAGGTGCTCCAGTTGTAAACCCAGGTGTCCCCTTCTCCACGATGAAGGCTGATATACCTCGAGGTCCAGCGCTCTTGTCGGTAATGGCCATGACAGTGATCACATCGGCTGCTGATGCGTTGGTGATGAAGATCTTTCTTCCGTTAATGACCCACTCCTCTCCATCCAATGAAGCGGTGCTGACCATGCCGCCAGGGTCTGAACCGGCATCAGCTTCTGTAAGAGCAAAGGCGCCGAGTTTTTCCCCCTTTGCCAGGGGAACCACGAATTTCTGCTTCTGCTCTTCAGTTCCAAAATGCAGTATCGGCCAGGTTCCAACAGAGGTGTGGACTGCCACAACCAATCCGGTGGTGGAGCATGCACGCGAAAGCTCCTCAAGGGCCAGTGTATAGCAGACCGAATCAGCTCCGCCGCCACCGTATTCGGTAGGTATGGGGATGCCCATGAGACCCAGTTCACTAAGCTTCTTGATGGCCTGAAAGGGGAATTCTTCGGTCCTGTCGATCTCTGCAGCCCGGGGTGCGACCTCAGCCTGTGAAAAATCCCTGACCATCTTCTGGACAAGCTTCTGCTCGTCTGTGAGTTCAAACCGCATTTTCAACCCTAGCCGCCAATACTTCTGGTAACTATTTAGCCTTTTGTGGGGCGGATTGTGGAGCAGATTATGGGGCGGATTTTGGGATGAGTCGTAGGGTGGATTGTAGGGTGGATTGTGTGTAATTTAATTTGGCCGAACCAATCTAGCCTGGGTGTGAGCCCTTTTAACTCTGCACATCTTAGTTGCCAGTATACGAGGCCACAAAGGTTTAATACACTTGGAATCATTCTCAAAACATCCAGGTGTAGAGAAGTGAATACTCAAGCAAGCTCTCAGACCCAGATGCAGCCCCGTGGCTTGAGCCCCACGATATGGCTGTTTCCAATAATCTCGCTATTCCTTCTTATCTGGCTGTTTGCGCTTTATAACTCTCCAAGCATACTTGCTAACTATGGCGGGGGAATGGATCTTGATGCCTGGTTCAACATCGGACTTATAGTGGGTATATTGCTCTTTGCAATGCTGGCAATGGTGGCCAGCAAGGGCAGCAAGAACGTTCCAATGACAGTTATGACCCAGGAATCCAGCGGTCCGGCAGATGTAGTTGAGCCGATCTATGAGGATGCCGAGGTTGTTGAGCCAGTTGCTTCTGATGATGGTGCTACACATCTGGCAAAGTATTCTTCTAGAGATTCTGCTGCTGATGAAGATGGAGAGTCAGTTGCCAAACCCAGTGTAGGTGAGCGTAGCGGCCCCAGGGTCATTGAGTACCCGCCAAAGAAATCAGGAATGGTCTATGGGGACACCATGATACCTGTGGGCAAGTACATGAAGCTAAAGATCAGGACAAGCCTAGTAATGTCCTGTCTGCTGTGTGACACCCAGGAATTCTGCTTTGACGAAGCTTCTGAAGCCGGCATGAGCAGAGAGGAGTTTCTTGCCAATGTAGACTGCCGAGAAGGCCTCCCCAAGAAGAAGGATTGAATTCTACTGGCAGTTGCCAGAGATGGATTTTTCATGGCTTAAATTTTAAGCGATAGTGTGAACAGTCACAAATGCCAGAAGCGCTTCAAGGCGACCCCTGTTGAAGGCATCATCACGTGCCCACACTGCGGAGCCATTGGTAACATAGGTGCTTAGGCCAATAACGCCTCTTATTCATCATCGCTAGGGGGTTCTGGCTGGTTTAATGGTGCCTCATCGTTGACGTTATCGTATATCTCATCTCCAACCTTCCTGCGCTTCTTCGATGAACTGGCCAGGACGATGAGAATCACAATTCCAATGCCCAGCATGGCCACTGTGCCAATTATAGCGGTGACCAGCGGGTAGGCGGGGGCTTCCTTGAGGGTCACAACGCTCCAGCCCTCCATGGCCAGAAGGGCGGTGTCAACAGAATACTCGACCCCATCCAGGGTAACGGTGTCTCCGTCCAGAGTTGCCGCCAATGGTGTCAGGTTCTCGCTTGCAAATTGCTGGCTGTCCTCGATGTCGGCAAGTTCCTGGG
>JAUVCJ010000216.1 GCA_030595765.1 Thermoplasmatota archaeon
CAGAGCTTTATTACTCAAAGCAACTGGATGTTCCAGGACTCAGGGCCCACGCATCTATTGATATCAATGGTGTACGAGGAAGAGAAGAGACACCACGTTGTTGACATCACCCACAAATTTTCCAATATCATCCACAGCTCCTCCCACACTCATGTGGAAAAGAAATGCGTTGACCAATTAGTGGTCCGGGGCGAATTCAAGGATATCAGGGCTCTGATGGAAAGCCTGGCTGAGGTCAAGGATGTCAGGGTCTCACCGTTCCTGCTCTGAAATAAAGGCCAACCCATTCAGGACATTGTGCTCTGGCCATTATGCCCTGGTTATTGTGCCCTGGTTATTATGTTCAGGTCATTGGGCATCGGTCATTATGCTCAAGCGTTATGCCCCGGTCATTGTACCCAAATCATTCCGCCAGAGAGAACAGCCATAACAGGAACATTCCAGCGGCAAATGCGATGAGCGCCCAGTGGCGGCCTTCTTTTGCCCTCATTGATTCAGGAACAAGATCGAGCAATCCAATTTCTAGGAAGGTTCCAGCGCTGAAAGCCAGAGCAAGCCCTATTAGGCCTTCCTCGGCTCCGACCATGAGTGATATCCCAATAAGCGCTCCAGCTGGAGTCATCAACAACAGGAACAGCACCCCTTTTCTGATTGAACTGTTGGAGAATCCGCCCATCTTCAGAAGAGATGAGATGGAAAGTGTGCATGGTGCCTTGTGGAGTATGATGGCAAAGAGAACAATGAAGCTGATGGCATGGGTCTCAGGGTTCAAGAACAGGGTTGTGATGACCATGCCCTCGATCAGGTTGTGGAACGACACCCCTGCGAACGCGGCCTTGCTAGAGTTATGCAGATGATGGGTGCAAGCCAGGTCCGAGCTATCTACATCGCCAACGTTGTGAATTGCATGGTCCTTTGAATGATGGTCGTGAAGGTGCAGTTCTGGGCCTTTGCCATCGTGGGTATGCACATGCATTTCTGTGTCTTGTCCGTCATGCGTTTGCATCTGCCCTTCTGAAGCCTTGAACTTACTATCAAGGAAGGCGATGACGTAATGCTCGACAACATATATGGTCAAGAAGCCGGCGATCAGGGCACCCCATGCAATATCTCCAGCGATCTCCACAGCTTCAGGTGCGGCATGGAACACTGCTACTGATACGAATATGCCTGCGGAAAATGCTATCAGATAACGCATCTGCTTGTCACCCCAATATGGGTGCAGCGGTGTGATACCACCAATAAATCCGACAACAACAATGCCGGTTAGTACAACTGCCAAAAATAGCAGGTCGCCACCAACGAGAAAACCTCCACCAGGGCCAGTTTCTACGGTCTGCACCAATCGATAGGTGTTACCATAATCATCAATGGCCTCAATGGATACTTCTTGCTCGCCCTCAGGAAGTCCTTCCCAGGACCAAATATAGATGCCACCCCCTTCGATGGGGATCATTTCAGGCATCGCTCCTTCCACATCTGCCAAGCCAGTAATGGTGGCATCAACCGATAGTATCCTTTGGGCTCCCCATGGATGAATGATCTCGGCATTGACCATGAAGGCTTCACCCTGACTGCTGGTGCTCATGTCCATCTGGATGCTGCCAGAGCCAATTTGTAACTGTGAAAGCTGGGTTTGGTCCCCCAACACCAAAGACACTCCACGGCTCATGTCTGCATTGAATGTAATTGAAAGCTCAAGATTATCTCCCTTGGCCAACTCAACCTCATCCATGCTCATGGATATGTCAAAGAACTCTCCCTGATTGACAAGCGTTGACTCCCCCGAGCTTCCTGCTGCCAGCTCCTCCCCGCCTTTGAGAAGCACCGCAGAGAAGGACACACCAGTCCCGCTCCCTTCAGCATAGAGCCTGACCGTTGCCTGGCCTCCAATGCTGATATTGATAATAGCCGCAGGAGTGGTCCAGGTGTCAAGCGCTTGGGAACCACCGCCTGTAATCAATCGAAAGTCCGGGCAATTGTAGGTGCCTGGCTCTGTATCATTCAATGAAGGGCTCAGGGTGCCGCCTTCTTGCAAGTAGAAAAATGTAGTATAATTCAAGTCGTTCTGGCTTTCCTGCTGGCTGGTCTCTGCATTGAAGCCCAGAGCTAGCAGCGGTATTATGAGCATCAGAGATAATGCAATTACAAGAGGTCGTGAAAACATTCTACCCTTCGTTGAATCGATCCATTGTTCTTGCTTTGCATCCATATTATCAACTCTGTTATTTATCATTACATGAGCATTTTTCATGTTGAGGCTCATCATTTCCCAGGAGGCTAGACTTATGACCCCCCAGGTTGCTGGGTTTATCATCCCCTAGATGGCTAGGGTCATTTTTTCCCAGGTGGCCGGGCTCATCATCCCCTAGGTGGCCAAGGTCATTATTTCCCAGGTGGCCGGGCTCATCATCCTCTAAGTGGTTGTGATCATCTTGGCAATGAGCATTTTCAATTGAATGGTCATGTTCAGAATGGCATGGGTCACAACGAGCATGAGCGTTCACTTTTCTTTTTTCTTTACTTTTCAAAAGACGCATACTGTTTCCGATCACCAGCAAAGCGCTGGCTTCGTGGCCTATCACACCAAAAGCCAGCCCGATCCATCCCACGAACGCTGAGAGCACCAGCCCTCCCACAACCACCATTGCTAGGCTTGTGTTCTGCTTGATTACACGCATTGTTTTTTTACTGAGGTCATGCACATACTCGATCCTGGTCAGATCATCAGAAAGCAGGGTGATGCTGGCGGTCTCGACTGCGATATCGCTTCCAGAAAAGCCCATTGCCACCCCGATGTCGGCGGCGGCCAGTGCAGGAGCATCATTGATCCCGTCCCCAACAAATGCAACGGTTCCCATTTTTCTAAGCTTTTTTATTAGCTTTACCTTGCTTTCAGGCAACAAGCCGCCATACGCCCTGTCCAGTCCAAGGTCCTTTGTAACGGCATCCACAGTGGCCTGATTATCTCCTGAAAGCATTACAGTGCGCAGGCCTCTTCTTTTCAGGTTCTCGATCATTAGTTTTGATTCAGGGCGGATTATGTCCGAAGTTCCGATCAGACCGATTATCTTGCCGTTCCTGACCACGAAGAACACGGTCTGGCCCCTTTGCTCCATATCACGCTTTGTTTTGTCTATGGTTTTGTCAGGTGTTAATGAGAAACCATCAAGAAGTAAACGGTTTCCCACAATGATCCTTTTATCCTTGAATTGAGCGAACACTCCCTTGCCTCTATAGACCAAGAACTTGTCTGGATCCTCAAGTGTAACACCTTCGGCTCTAGCTCTTTTCATTATTGCCTTTGATAGGGGATGCTCGGATTTTTGCTCTGCAAGAGCGGCGTTCTCGATCACATCCATAGCAGTTACCCCTCCAAATGGCACTATTTGTGCAACACCGTGTTCTCCTAAAGTGAGGGTTCCGGTCTTGTCAAAAGCAATGATGGAAGTTTTCCCGAACTGCTCCAGATAAACCCCGCCTTTGACAAGGATGCCCTGTTTTGCAGCATTGCCCAAAGCTGATACCACAGCAACAGGAGTGGAAATGACAAGTGCGCAAGGGCAGGCTACCACAAGCAGGGTCAGTGTTGTCCTGATGTCTGAGGTCACAAAATAAGATGCTACAGCCAGGATAATAACAAAAGGAACAAAGTACTCAGCAAAACGCTCTATGAACCGCTGGGCAGGCGCTTTCTCGGCCTGAGCCTCCTCCACCAGCTTCAGAATTCTGGATATGGTGGTGTCCTTCCCGACCTTCACCACCTTCAGCTCCAGGTAGCCATCCTCGCTGATCGTCCCGCCATATACTGCATCTCCAACTTGCTTGCATACTGGCACGCTCTCGCCTGTTATTGGTGCCTGATTCACAGCGGCCACACCTGTTCTTATTATTCCATCTGCAGGTAT
>JAUVCJ010000211.1 GCA_030595765.1 Thermoplasmatota archaeon
GCCTGTCGGAGCGGATCAATCTGGAAGCAAAGGACAGGACAGAGGTACTGGGGCTCAAATGGACAAACCGGGAGATGGTGGTCAGGCTAAAAGAGGCAAAGCCTGCAAAGTCCTACGAGGTACTGGTAGTCTGCGAGGAGCCTGTTGATCAGGATAAATTAAGTGAGGCGCTTGTTGCACTGGATGGGACGACACTGCACCAAAAGACACCCACCAGAGTTAAGAGCCGCCGTGCGGATTTGGTCAGAAAGCGCAAAGTCTTAAGTATAAATAGCTTATGCGTGAATGATTACGAGGTGATGCTCCAGGTCAAGGCAGAAAGCGGTACATACATCAAGGAGATGGTCAGCGGCGACGAGGGACGGACGGTCCCGAGCCTAGCCCAGTTCCTTGGATCGTGCACCGTAAAAAGCCTAGACGTACTGGATATTCACGTTGAACCGGGGATGATCGAATGGTAAAAAGTTCCAAGGGATTAAGAGCCCAGACCAGGCATATATTTTCCAAGAAACCTAGAGACAGGGGTCTTTCACCCATTACCAGGAGCTTGCAGGTGTTCGAGAAAGGAGAGAAGGCCAGCATAAAGATCGACCCCAGCATACACAAAGGCCAGCCACACAAACGGTACTATGGCCTGACCGGAACAGTGATGGGCATGCAGGGCAAAGCTATCCTCGTAAAGATCAGGGATGGAAATGCGCATAAGACCCTTATCGTAGCGCCAGAGCACCTGAGAAAACAAGCTCTCTGAGCCTATGGAAACTGTAGAAGAACATTTACAATCTGTGGAGGTGAAGTTATGGCAGAAGAATCACAATACGTGACACTGGTGGAAGTGAAAAAGATGCTTGAGCGGGAGCAGGAAGAGAGGGGCGAGGATCTCACCTTCGAGCAGGATCTGGCTCTAACTCACTCCCAGAAATATGCAAAACTAGACACAAAGCTTGCCGAGAACATGATCCATGAATTGGTTCAGCTTGAAAAGGTTCCGGATTATATTGCGTTCAAGATGGCGGACATTCTACCCAGCCATCCAGATGACGTCAGGGCTCTCTTTGCAAAGGAGCGCTTCACCCTGGATGATAGTGACATAAAGGAAATATTATCTGTCATGAAGAAATACCTGTAAGCCAGGTGTTATGAGGGGGAAGCCTAATGGAAGAATACGCCTACATTCTAGATTATCTACCACAGGGACTAGCTGGTGAGAGAGGGTTTCGAAGGGAACCGCTAGCCTACGGCCTTGGTGAGACCGAGTTTAAGATACTGGAACTTGTACCTGCCCCTGATATTGCCATCCAGATAGGGGAAAAGGTCTACATCGGCAAGGAAGCAGACCTTAGAGACAAGGTCAGACATGTCAAGAGACGCATAGGCTTCGAGGACCTTACATCTGCGGCACAAAGCGAGCTACCCTACATAATAATCGAGGCCATTGAGGACCAGGCCGAGAAATTCATTGCATTCTACAACAACGCAGGAGCCATCACCACCCGATACCATGCTCTCGAGTTGATCCCCGGACTTGGAAAGAAGACCATGCTGGCCATCATCGCAGAGAGAAAGAAAGGCAACTTTAAGGACTTCAAAGACCTTGAAGAGAGAGTCGATTCCATTCACAGCCCGGACAAGCTCATAGCCAAGCGCATCGAGGTGGAGCTTTCCGACTCATCCCAGAAGTACCACATATTCTGCGCGCGGTAGTCTGTTTGCCGTTTCAAAGTCATTATGGCAAGATTGATTTGGAGTTGATGATAATTGTCTACACAGTTAGAGACAATCTGAACATTAGACTGAACATTTTTATCAACCCAATTGTTGCGACAGTGTGGCAAGAATCTACTTTCCATTTCTGAAGAGAAGAAAATATCAAGACATCCTAGGCAGTTCCTTTTTAATACCACCTCCACTTTTCCGGGGTTTGGTGGCATAAATGGACGCACTGGGTGATTGGCGTAGAACGCACTTTTTGGGTAAGCTGGAGGAAAAGGACTTCGGGAACGAGGTCACGGTAGCAGGATGGGTCCAGGACATTCGGAACCTGGGAGGCATTGCATTCCTTGTGCTGCGAGACAGAACTGGTACCTGTCAGCTCACGCTTCTGAAGAAGCATCATCCGGAAGTGTGGGAGAAACTGGCAAGCCTTCCACGTGAGTCTGTCATCATGGCAAAGGGGCCTGTGCAGGCCAACAACCAGGCTGCCAGTGGAATGGAGCTGGTACCCACAGAGGCAAAGGTTCTCGGAGAGTCCAAGACACCACTACCATTGGGTGTTGCCGATGATGAGAAGAGCGACATCGAGACAAAGCTCGACACACGCCTGGACAACAGGTTCATCGACCTGCGCAAACCCGAGGTTGGTGCCATATTCGCACTCAAGCATACAATTCTTAGAACGATGCGGGAGCACTTTCATAAGCTGGGCTTCAGGGAGATAAGCACCCCAAAGATCGTTGCCACAGCCACCGAAGGCGGGACCGCGCTGTTCCCGATGAAGTACTTCGAAAACGACGCCTACCTCAACCAGTCTCCCCAGCTGTTCAAGCAGATAATGATGGCATCTGGCATGGACAACATATACGAGATAGGCCCGGCATTCAGGGCTGAAGAGCACGATACTGTCAGGCACCTTAACGAGTTCATATCAGTGGACATCGAGATGGCATTCTCTGACGAGGAAGATGTGATGCAAGTCCTTGAAGACCTTGTCTACCAGTCCGTTCTTGCAATACGCAACGAGAACCCTGATGAGCTGGCCCTTCTTGGAGTTGACCCGGATATCCCTGCACTTCCGTTCCCAAGGGTCACATACACCGAGTGCGTGGAGTACGTTAACAGCCAGGGCGTGGAGGTAGAGTGGGGTGAAGATTTGAGCATGGAGGCCATGAAGGTGCTGGCAAAAAAGTATCCGGACTGGAGCTTTGTCACACGGTGGCCAACTGCGATAAAGCCGTTCTATGCCCAGCCCTATGAGGACGACCCGTTGGTTTGCAGGGCATTCGACCTCAATTACGCACACCAGGAAATAACCTCTGGAGCCCAGCGAGTGCACGACCCTGAGATGCTAAAGGCAAATCTAAAGCGCATGGGTTTGGACCCTGAGGAGTTCGACTTCTATGTCAAGGCCTTCGAGTACGGCATGCCCCCTCATTCTGGATGGGGTCTAGGAATAGAGCGCATCGTCATGATCCTGGCAGGCCTAAGCAACATACGCGAGACCGTGCTGTTCCCAAGAGACAGATACAGACTGGTACCTTGAAAAAGCATACATGAGACGGTGCTATTCCTAAGAGGCTGGTACAGACTGGTACCTTGAAGTAATGCTTCCACCAGAGAGTTGAATGCATCGACCTAGTCAAAGGACATATTGCAAATAATTCAGCCGTATCTCTCATTACTTGACTGGTTTGAACTTGTAGCCGTAGTGGATCACTCCGCCTGGCCCTTCCTCGCCAATCTTGCGGAAAGTAGGCTCCACTTCCATCCCGATGGACACCTGGTCATGAGCGCAATTCACAAGCTGGCTAGTTGCCCGGACACCGTTATCGAACTCGACAACGACAAGGATGTATGGGGCCAGCATCTCAAAGTTAGGCAGAGCATCATGGATTATGCTGTGGCTGATCACCTTCGCCTTTCCCTCCAGTGTGGAAGGCTTCATCTTTCCGATGCTTGCCCTGTGGCACTCTGGACAGATGTCCCTTGGTGGGAAGAATGCCTTGTTGCAATTGCCGCAGGTGCTCCCGATCATGTTGTATCTGCCGGAGATCTCTCTCCAGAACCGTGCTAGTGCCATTTCAATCACACCTCCTGTAAAGGTGGACCACAGATGTCGCCCCGGTACCGCCCAGATTATGAGTGAGACCTATTTTCGCGCCATCCACCTGCCGCCCTCCAGCCTCGCCTCTAAGCTGCTTGACTATCTCAACTGCCTGAGCCACACCAACTGCTCCCAGGGGATAGCCTCCTGCTTTTAGTCCTCCAGAGGTGT
>JAUVCJ010000227.1 GCA_030595765.1 Thermoplasmatota archaeon
AATTATACCTAAGTTGAAATGATTACAAATCGGGTATGGTATGCGATATGGCACAATTAAAACCAAAGATTTAAACCAAAGGAGGCAAGGAATATGGACAAGAACAACACAGACATATATGTCCAATTGCTTAAAGACCGAGGGTTAAGGGTCACCCCCCAGAGGTTGCAGATATTGAAATATCTCAATATCCATAAGAACCACCCGGATGTAACAACAATATTCACTGCCTTGCGTAAAGAGAACCCTGCCCTTTCCAAGACCACCATATACAATACTCTCGAAGCGTTAGCAGAGCATGGGCTTGTTCAGGTATTGACCATCACCCCAACAGAGAACCGTTTTGATGCAGGAGATAGGATGCATCACCACTTTCTTTGCAAACACTGTAACAAGATTTATGACATCGAAATAGAATGCCCCCATCTCAACAGGATGCTTGAAGGGGAGTTCAAGGTGGATGAGGTCCATGGTTACTTCAAAGGAAGTTGCCCTAGCTGTCTTAAGGAAAATGCCAAGAATGACCATATTCAAAACAAGAATATAAAAGGGCTGAAAAAGGACACTAGCAAATGCTGAATTGGGAGTATTAGCAATCAAAGTACTAAGTATGACAAATGAAAAGAGGAGGAATAAAAAATGGATAAATACAAATGTATACCCTGTGGCTACGTATATGACCCTGCAATTGGAGACGATGATGGCGGAATATCTGCCGGAACCAGCTTTGAAGACCTACCAGAGGATTGGGTCTGCCCGGTTTGTAGTGCTGGTAAGGAAGAATTCGAGAAGGTGCAGTAAGTGCAGGCAATCAAGGTCGGCCAGGGTGTCCACTGGGTCGGAGCAATTGATTGGGATCTGAAAAACTTTCATGGCTACCAGACGCAAAGAGGCACTAGCTATAATTCATATCTTATCCAGGACGAAAAGACAGTCCTGATCGATGCTGTCAAGGAACCATTGTTTGACCAGTTGCTTCAGCGCATCAGCACCCTGATTGACCCCTCAAAAATTGACTATATTGTTTCCAACCATGTTGAGATGGATCATACTGGTAGCCTTCCAAAATTGCTCAAACTAGCGCCAAATGCCAAGATCATCACATCAACAAAAGGCGAAAAAGGTCTTGCTCAACATTTCAAGCATGATTGGAACCTCATGGTGGTCAAATCTGGAGATACATTGAACATTGGCAAGAGAACTCTTACTTTCGTTCATACACCGATGGTGCACTGGCCTGACAACATGGTAACCTACATGGCCGAAAACTCTGGAACTGACATCGCCAGTATTCTCTTCTCAAACGATGCTTTCGGGCAGCACATCGCTTCAACCCAGAGGTTCGATGATGAATTGGGTTGGGACGTAGTAAAAGAGGAAGCAGGCAAATATTACGCAAACATCGTTTTCCCCTTCGGCGGACAGGTAACGAGAGCTCTTGAGGCTCTTAAACCCCTCAAGATCGATTTGATATGCCCAAGTCATGGACTGATATGGAGGAGCCATATCGATAGCATCCTCAAAGAGTACATTAAATGGTCTTCAGGGCAGGTTGAAGAAAGGGCAGTCATAGTCTATGATTCTATGTGGGGCTCCACCACAAAGATGGCAAAGGCGCTTGGAAAGGGTCTGGAAAACAATGGCGTACCTGTAATATTTGCCAACCTTGGAACAACGCATATTTCTGATGTAATGAGCCTTCTGTTGACTGCAAAATACATACTTGTTGGGTCACCCACACTAAATAATGGAATGCTACCAACGGTGGCAGGGTTCCTCACTTACATGAAAGGGTTAAAGCCAAAGAACAGGGTAGGACTTGCATTCGGCTCGTATGGCTGGGGTGGACAGTCCATTGGCGAGATCGAAAATATCCTCAAGGACATGGGCTGGAACATGCCCTTACCTGGAATGAAGATGAACTATATACCAGACCATGAGGAGCTGGAGAACATGACCGATAAAGTCAAAGAACTGGTCAATGCCAGTGCAAAAGGGGAATGAGCAATTGATTAGGAATGAACAATCAAGTTGAACAAAATTAATTGGAGGAACTTAAAATGTTAAAAATTGAAATGGAAACTGAACTGAACGACCAGCTGAATGCAGAGCTTTACTCCTCATATCTGTATCTATCAATGTCGGCCTACTTCGAAGAGAAGGGGCTGTCTGGATTTGCCCACTGGATGAGGATCCAATCCCAGGAAGAGCTTCATCACGGCATGAAGATCTATGATTACATAGTTGAGCGCGGGGGAAAGGTCACAATGAAACCCATCGAAGGCCCTCAGGTCGAGTGGGACACCCCAGTTGCAGTTTTCGAGAACGTATATTTACACGAACAGAAGGTAACTGGCCTTATCAACAACCTGGTGGATGTGGCCTTCGAGCTTAGAGATCATGCAACAAGCAACTTCCTGCAATGGTTCGTAACTGAGCAGGTGGAGGAAGAAGCAAGCGCCAGCGAAGTACTAGCTAAATCCAAGATGCTTGGAGGAGAGGGGAACGCGCTGTTCCTGCTGGACAAGGAGCTTGGAGCCAGATTGCCAGTGTTCAGCTTTCCTGTAAAGAACTAACATATCTGAGATAAAGGATTAAACTAGAACACATACCAGACATTAAGGTTCAAACTAAGAGATTAACAAAAAATAGGAGAAATTAAAATGACAAAGAAAATCGAAGTTTACAAATGTAACATGTGTGGGAACATCGTAGAGGTACTGCACACCGGTGGAGGAACACTGGTCTGCTGTGGACAAGACATGGAACTGCAAACCGAGAAGAGCCAGGACCAGGGACAGGAAAAGCATGTTCCAGTGCTGGAATTCGCTGATGGGAACGTTGTTGTCAAAGTAGGCTCAGTGGAGCATCCAATGGAGGAGGCACACCACATCGAGTGGATAGAATTGGTAACTCCAATCGGAGTGCTGCGCGAGTTTCTTAAGCCAGGCCAGCCGCCGGTTGCAACCTTCAAGAACGTTACAGTTGTTACAATGGCAAGGGAGTACTGCTCTCTGCATGGACTTTGGACTGGAAAGTGATCAGTAGCTGGTTAATACAAGCTAATTACATCAGAAAGTGAAGAATAACAGTAATTGCAGAAATTGAGAATCAAAGACAAATTGAGTATCATACAAAAAATGAGGTAGAAAATATGCCAGAACTTAATGGAAGTAGAACAGAGGTCAATTTATTGACAGCATTTGCAGGGGAGTCCCAAGCCCGGAACAGATACACATACGCCGCATCTGTGGCAAAGAAAGAAGGGTACCAGCAGATAATGGGAATATTCCTTGATTCAGCTGAGAATGAGAAAGAGCATGCCAAAAGGCTTTTCAAGCTGATGGAAGGCCGCGATGTTACGATCCAGGCTGAGTTTCCAGCAGGAAAGATCGGGACCACAGTCGAGAACCTCAAAGGTGCAGCAGCTGGAGAGAACCACGAGCACACAACCATGTACCCAGAGTTCGCTCAGATCGCTGACGAGGAAGGCTTTACAGATATCGCGAACGTCTTTAGAAGCATTGGCAAGGCAGAGATGGGGCATGAGGAACGTTTCTTGGGGGTTCTGGCCAACATCGAGAATGACACAGTGTTCACCAAAGCCGCACCAGTGAAATGGAGATGCAGGAATTGCGGATTC
>JAUVCJ010000296.1 GCA_030595765.1 Thermoplasmatota archaeon
AGAGCTATATCATATATCAAAACAACACTATGACAATGGCAACAACCACATACGGCTACATTAGAAGCATCAGTAACACCATACAAAATACTGCGCCAAAAGACAGTGCGCTCAATGCCTGGTCCTTGTGAATGGTGAGCCTGTCAAGTCCTGCATCACAGAGCTTAAAGAGGGCATGAGGGTGGAGACTGTCAAAGGCTATCCAGAGCTTAGCGCTGATGACGAGCCTTCTGGGTTAGGGAACATTGGCAATTTGGACGACAATTTAGATGACCACAAGGAAGAAGGCAACAATGTGGAAGTGGATGTTCTCATAGTCGGGGGGGGGCCAGCCGGCCTTTCCGCTGCACTGGAGCTTGGAGCCATGGGTGTTGAGGTAATAATCACTGATGACAAGCTGGAGCTGGGTGGAAAGTTATCGCTACAGACTCACAATTTCTTTGGCTCCATAAAAGACTGCTATGCAGGTGATAGAGGGATGGACATCGGCACCATGCTCGCTGACTGGGTCGATGAGCTGGGCTCGGTATCGGTTTGGCTCAATTCCCCTGTTGTAGGGGTGTTCTCCGACGGCCTTGTTGGAGTAGTCAGGGATGGAGTTTACACCACAGTTCGACCAAAGAGATTGCTGATAACAACTGGTGCAAGGGAAAAGTCCCTGGCATTTGATGGCTGCGACATTCCCGGAGTATATGGCGCTGGAGCGTTCCAGACCCTGGTCAATAGAGACCTGATACGTTCATCTGAAAGGTTGTTCATACTTGGTGGCGGCAACGTTGGATTGATCGGAGCCTACCATGCGCTTCAAGCCGGCATTGAGGTACTGGGCATTGTCGAAGCGCTTCCCCAGTGCGGTGGTTACAAGGTCCATCTGGACAAGCTCAAACGACTGGGCATCCCGATATTCACCTCCCACACCGTTGTCAAGGTCGAAGGGGAGGGCAAGGTGGAAAAGGTTATCATATCCGGGATAGGATCCGACTTCAAGCCCATAGCTGGTACCGAGCTTGAGTTCGAGGTCGATACCCTTCTGATAGCTGTTGGATTGGATCCTGTCAACGAACTCACTGCAAAAGCCAAAGCTTTCGGCATCCAGACCTATGCTGCTGGAGATGCGGACGTCATTGCCGAGGCCTCAGCAGCCATGTTCTCAGGCAAGATCGTGGGCAGGGAGATACTTCAGGACATGGGGCTTCTGGACCAGCCCATCCCAGATGAATGGAATGAGATGCTGGATATCCTCAGAAGCAAACCAGGACCGACCCATGACCTGCTTGTGGAGGGTAAGATTGAGGGCGCCTACCCAGTCATTCGATGCACCCAAGAAATACCATGCAACCCATGCTCCGATGTATGCCCACTTCGCTCTATTGGCATGCCAGGCTCAAAAATAATGAACAGGCCGGAGTTCTCAGGTGGCTGCCTGGCTTGCGCCAGATGCGTGTCCACCTGCCCAGGCCTCTCGATCACGCTGGTGGACAGGGACTATGACCCAACCAGGGAAACTGCTCAAGTTGTGGTGCCCTGGGAGCTTCCGGATGAATTGCTTGCACCGGGTATGAAAGTACAGGCCTCTGGCTTTGAAGGGGACAATATTTGCACTGCTAGGATAATCGCGATCAAGCACGCACAATGGCAGGACAGGAGAAGGCTTGTGAGCCTGGAGGTTCCCTGGGACAAGGCCGACCTGGTTGCTGGCATCAAGATAATTGAAAAGGTTGAATCCTCAATTCCAGAAAACTATGCACCCCAGCCAGACGATGATGTTATTGTATGCAGGTGCGAGAGAGTGACCAAAGGCGAGATAAGGGCAATGATAAGAG
>JAUVCJ010000033.1 GCA_030595765.1 Thermoplasmatota archaeon
TCCAGCGAATCAAATGCCATTGCAGAGAAGATCAACGAAAAGAGAGTAGAGAATGGCCTGCCCCAAATGAAGGTGATCAATATCGGTAGAATGATGTCGATGGATGGTCTGACCATTACCGCCACCAGAATAAGGCTTGGGGAGATCGGCCTTGAAGGAGAGATGGCGGGTACTGTCAGGGTTGCAGTTGGCACAAAGAACCCAATAAAGGTCAAGGCTGTCAAAAAGGCGTTCTCGAAAATATTCAAAGACCTTGAGGTGGAGCCTGTGGATGTCCCTCATGCTGATTCAGAGCAACCCAAAGAGCAGATGGTCATTGATGGAGCCATCAGAAGGGCAAAAGCCGCCATAGCTCTAGGCCAGTATCACTTTGGTGTCGGCATCGAGGCCGGCTTATTCTGGCAGTCCAGGCTAGATAATCATCTGGATCTGCAGTTCTGCACAATTGCAGACAAGGGTGGAAGAATTACAACCGGTTGTGGCCCAGGGTTTGCATACCCCGAAGGCATTATAAAGGAGATAATGGAGCAGAACAGTACAGTTGGTATGGCCATGTCACGGCTTACTGGCAAGCCTGAATTGGGCAAGAAAAAAGGAGTCATAGGGTACCTGAGCAAAGGCAAGCTCAACAGGACCCGGCTCAGCGAGCAGGCTGTGCTGATGGCTCTGATACCCAGGATCAGAAATGAGCTATATCTGGACAGATACGACAAAGATTAAGTATCCTCTATTTGCTCCATTGTTTCGGATGAATTGGACAAAGGTTCTGCTGTTGCTGCTGGTGTTGTTAGTCTCTACCTTATTCTTACCCAGCGCACTATCCCAGCTAAGCAGTGCTGATGCTGCGATTGTTACGGGCAGGGTTCTGGACCCTGTTAGCAAGCCTGTGCAATATGTAGCGATAATCGTTGATGACAAAGAGGTTACCAGCACAGATATTAATGGGAATTTCTCGTTCCTGATAGCGCCTAAGGCCGACGGTTATACGGTGGAGTATTACAGGGACGGCATAAGAATTGCTGTTATCGAGACCGGGCCATTGACTGCGAACCAGACCACTGACCTGGGCGTATTCATTCAGCCAGCCATGGACAATGCGCTTCTTTGCGTGGTGGCCACCGTCGTTGTTGTAATGGTCATCATACTCTGGATTACATTCATGAAAAAAGGCACTAGGCTGGAAGAGGACGATATGGTTCCTGAGGAATCAGATAGCGAAGGCGAGCTTCAGTAATGGAAAGATTTTGGTTGTGTTCTCAAGCATGTGTCAAAGTCCATTGTAGGTCTGTTTGAGAAGGAGCGCATCATCCTCCTGGTTGGGACTCTCACAAACAAGATAGCCCTTGACATCAAAGTCTTTTAGAGCCTGCATGAGCTCGATGTAGTTCATATCCGAATCTTGCAGATCCAGGTGTTTTCGCTCTCCCTTGTCGGAGTACTCGATCCCTGCAAGATGGATGTGTAGGTTGTCAAGAGCGGCTCTTCCAAGCGCCGCCTCCATCTGGGCAAGAACGTCCTCGAACTCCTCAGAAGTGTTGTACTTCCCCCCATTTCTAGCATGAAGGTGGGCAAAATCTATGCAAGGCAACACCCCCTCGATCTCGCAGGAGAGGTTCAACAGCTCTTCTAGCGAGCCCCACTGGGTAGCCTTACCTGTAAGTTCGGGACGGATGGTGATGGGATTACTCTCCGAATCCAGTGTGTCCCGTATGCTTTGAAGCTGGGTAAGCACCTGCTTGAAGACCATGCCAGGATCCTTCTTCATGTAGAAAGCTGCATGGAACGTGAATGACTCGGCTCCGCATAGATGCGCGATCCTTCCTGTTGCCAGTATCCGCTCCACACTGGCTTTTATCTTGTCCTCCTCCAGTGAGTTGAGGTTGATGTAGTACGGCCCATGAGCTGTAAGGCCAACATCATGTTCGAGCCTGGCCTGATTGACTTGCTTCGCCATTGCCGGTTTCATGCGGACACCGTGGACGAACTCCAGCTCCATTGAGTCCAGGCCAAGCTCCTTGACCCTGGCGATGCCCTTAAGCGTACCGCCAGGAGAGGGTGTGGTTCTGGGAACTCCAGCAGGGCCAAAGCAGAGTTTGTTCGGAGGCATGCATCGGGATAGGAGTGGATGAATAATAATCTTTATGAGATTGAGCACTGGAAACGAGTTTTGGAGTTGAGTGTTGGTGTTGGGCATCCATAAGGGTAGGGCTTGGACATCCAGAGATATAGAAAGTGCTTTTAAGGGGTAGGTAGGTGGAGGGTGCCCAAATGGCCCTGTAGGGTAGCTTGGTCCATCCTATGACGTTCGGGGCGTTGTGACTCCGATTCGAATTCGGACAGGGCCATTTTTTATTATATACTCTTTCCGTGCCACCTACTATTAAACTGCACCTATTCTATTCTTCCAATTCTTATTAAAAAACTAAACATCCCCTACTTTGCCACCCACACCACAGCCGGGGCACTTGATACTGGTCATCGAAGGAACTACATTGAACACAGTCCCACAGCGTGGGCATTCAACTTCCTGCAAGGCAACCACCGGTTCTGGTGCAATGGCGGATGCGTGTACCATGACCGGTTCTAGGAGCGTTGGAGGACGTGCAGAATAATGAGTTATCCGGGCTCTATGTATTCCAAACCCTGCGATGACAACGACCAATATAGCACTCAGTAATATCCACTCCATAGGTATCGGCCATTCATTCTCATCTATAGGTGCCGCCACCTCCAAAGTTAAAACATCCACCTCGGAGTAGTCCCTGCCATCATAGGCTCGAACTGTTATTGTATGCCGTCCCTGGGAAAGGGTTGAGGTGTCCAGATCATAGACCCAAGTCCCGTCTTGTGAAACTACCGATATTTGATCCCAATCCCCATCATCCACTTTTATCTCGACCCAGTGGATGCCCTCATCGGTGTCTGAAGCAGAACCTGATATGGCAATGGAACCCAGGACAGGGGTCGGGAAACTAGAAGTAAGATAAACAGTAGGTAACACATTAGTATTGGTCACATACAGCACAATGGATGTTGCAAAGGAATAATCAGTCCCATCAAAGGCTCTAGCCCAAAGGGTATGAAGTCCATCATCAACTGTTGCGGTATCCCATACCTGGCTCCAGGCGACTGTGCCATCTACTGGTATCCACTTCCCCTCATCAATGCGAAGCTCGACAAGCACAACTTCGTCGCCCAGGTCGGGGTCATAGGCAGTTCCTGTTAGTGTGACATTGCCCTTGGCAACCACGTTGCCTGGGCGCTCCATCACAACAACCGGTAAGTCTTGATTGTCCACGATCAGTTCGATTGAGTTCTCATCTTCGTTTCCGCTGCCGTCATATACCTTGACCGAAACAGTGTAGGTCCTATCTTGAACTTGATCAGCATTCCAATACCATGAGCAAGGCATCACGTTTCCCTGAGAGTAAAGAATGCCGTCTAGGTAAAATTCCACCTTGACAACTCCTATGTTGTCTGAAGCGTTCACTGCCACAGTAGTGATTCCATTGGCTAAGCTGTTTGTTGGCGGGGAAAGGGTTGTAATTTGCGGTGATTCAGTATCAGGGTCTGCTTGGGTCTGGAATGTAAGGTCAGCACTTGTTGCGATATTGCCGCTGGAATCAGCGGATCGTGCCCGGTAATGGTATATGGTGCCAGGTAAAAGATTGGATAGAAGGATGGAATGGAAGGTGTCATACTCAGGCTCCGAGATGCTGGAACCATAGCTTGTGGTAATACCATACTCTATCTGGCGGCTACTTGGTTCATTCGTAAACCAGAATACGACTGCGCTGGTGTCTGCGATGGAAGTGGCTGTGGGACCACTGGTAATGACAGGAGGAGTGATGTCAGGGCCAGACTCGGTTGTGAAGGTCAGATCCTGGCTCAATGTAGGGCCATTGCCTTCTGCATCACTGGCACTTACCTGATAATGGTAAACTGTTGATGGCAATAGCCCGGTGATGGTGATGCTGTGACGGGCTGAAAATCCGCTGTCTGAGGCAGTCAAGCCGTAGCTTGTGGTTGTTCCGTAGTCCACTATGCCGTTGCTATCCTCGTCTGTGGACCAGGTTATTACAGCACTGTCTCCAGACAATGAAGAGACATAAGGTCCTTCAGTAAAGGTGGGTGGGGTGGTATCCGGTGGAGGATTCGTTGTAAAGGTCATATCTCCACTCACTGTGGGGCCAACGCCTTCTTCATCAGTTGAACTAATGCGAAAATGATATTGTGTGTCTGGCAATAGCTCTGAAAGAGTCACAGAGTGCTGTGTCAAGAATCCCAGGTGAGACTTTGAGGAGCCGTAAGAAGCGGTTGTGCCGTAATCAACGATGCCATTACAGTCCCTGTCCGTGGTCCAGGTGATGATTGCTCTATTTTCTGAAATGGCTGAAGCAGAGGGACCAGATGTAATTGCAGGAAGTGCTGGTGCTGGATTTGTTATGAAATTAAAATCCTCACTTATCGTTGGACCATTACCCTCTGCATCGCTGGAACTGACATAGAAATGATAAGTTGTATCCGGTAATAGTCCGGTCAGGGTCAAGGAATGCTGTGTCACAAACCCATCTTGAGACTTTGAGATGCCATATGAGGTTGTTGTGCCGTACTCTACAACGGTGCTGCTTGGTTCGTCTGTGGCCCATGAAACAGTGGCTCTATTGTCTGAGATATCAGACACTGTCGGCCCGGTGGTTATGACTGGCGAGATTATGTCGGGCTCGCTATTGGTAGTGAAAGTACGGTCAGTGCTCACAGTGGGACCATTGCCCTCTGAATCACTGGAACTGACACGGTAATGGTATGTGGTGGAAGGGGAGAGCCCCGTCAAGGTGACACTGTGCCCCATTGTGAATTTGCTGTCCGTCACTGTGGAGCCATATGAGGTTGTTAGTCCGTACTCCACAATACCGCTACTATCCTCATCTGTGAACCAGGCGATTGTAACAGTTACATCGCTCTTGGAAGTTATCTCTGGCCCGGTGGTTATAACAGGCGGGGTGGTATCGAAGTTCTCCACAGTAACCTCCACAGAAGCAAGGTCCGAGTAATCCTCATAATCGTATGATCTAGCCTCTATCGTGTATATGGCATTGAGGTGTTGCGTTGTATCCCATTCATAGGTCCAGGATGTTGTGCCTTGCGTTTCTAGCCAGTCACCATCGCTGATGCGCACCTGCACTAGTGCAATACTGCCATCGGTGTCCGAAGCGGTGCCAGTAATCGTTACTGTATCACTCACAGTGCCACCAGTAGGAGATGTGATGGCCACAGTAGGCATTGTATTAGGGTGGTCAACAGTGAGGGCTCCGTCGCTATAATCGTAGTTCGGAGAATTCACACCGTCATCTATCATGGCATAGATGTACCACGCACTATCATCCGGCAGGGGTGATATATCCCACAGATAAGCATCAGTCTCATCATTCTCCTCAATATCAGAAACGATAAGGGTACCATCAAGGTCACTGGCATCTGAGTCATAGTATAGTGACACCAGGGCGTTGTCATCAGCATCCGAGTCAATCCATGTTATCAGATAGGTTGTATCAGCAGAGGAGCCTATGGTAGGAGGATTGGTCACAGTGATGCTGGGAGGCTGGTTTACCACAGTGAGCAATGCATTTGCCTCGTTGTTCTCTAGGCTGGATTCCGTAACACTCTCATTTGTCTCGACCACGACGTAGAATGTATGGTCACCCAAGCCTCCACTCCAAAGAACACTAGCTGTATAGCTGCCCGATGCCGCTATTGTGGCATTCTCGGAGAGCAATAGGTTTGGCTCGGAAACTGAATCATGGTAAATTTTTACTGTGCCGTTCGTGGCAACTTCCCCGATGTTGTGGACTGTGGCGTTGATGTAGAATGGCTCGTCAATACCAGGGGCTGTATTGGAAAATTGGATGTCAGTCGATGAGATGAATAAGTCTTGTAGATAGGTTGACTTGTAGTATATCTCAGTGTTTCCATCCCTATCATCCCCGAATATGACATGAAGCCGATTCTGGGAGTCTATTGCGATGTGGGGACTTTCAGAAACCACATCATCTTTATGGTGGGTTGGAGAGATACTAACATTCTCAATCAATGTGGAACCAGTGCTGTTTAACTTCGTGTAGTATATGGTCAATGAACTCTTATCGTCCTCGATACCGTGCATCCATACAACATGTAGATCGCCATTCGAATCCACAGATATGCTTTGACCGGTATCGAGATGCTCGGCACTATTTGTCAACCGCAAGTCATTAACGAGAGTGTTTCCGTTGTTATCTAGCTTTGAATAATATGCTTCAGACCATTCAGCATCCCTGAAATCAGTCCAGGCCAGGTGTAGATTGTTCTGGGCATCGATAGCTATTGTGGGTCCAGCTCCGTTACCCTCGCTTATTCTCTTTTCTAATGTTGAGGTTTCCTTATACACTTTCATATAGTCCACAAAACCGCCCGGCCCATATACTAAGTTATTATAGACAACATGGACGTAATTATTGGAATCCACGGCTATTTGGGGGTTTCGGTAATTTGTCCCATCTTCGTCAGCGGTCATTTGCTGTATGCTACTCCAGTCATTACCGTTGTGAAAAGTATAGAACACATTTCGGTTATCATCGATGTAGTTTTTATATCCTGTCCAGAATATGTACACATATCCCCTGTGGTCGGTAGCTATCTTTGGCCCCATTTGATATGACCAAGCTATAGAGTAACCAGAGTTGATTGTAATTCGCTGGGGAGTGCTCCAGGAGCCTCCGCTATGCGCCGTATAGAATATTTCAAACTGGAAATCCAGCTTCCTTTGCGCAACAAAAGCCACATGGATATTATCATTGTCATCTACAGCAACTGAAGGATATGCGCCACCCTCATTGTTACGTGCTTCCGGTATGAATTCGCCTAAATCTACATCGCTGGACCATGCCCCCCCATCAGATTTCTTGTAGCAAAGGCAACCATCATCAATTGCATCAACCCATACGACATGAGCATTATTCTGGGAGTCAACAGCGATATCAGGCCGGAAGGAGTCATTCGGGTCGTTCGTCAGCCTTACATCGTCTTTCCACTCTGCGGTCGTAGCAGAAATTGTTGGTAGAATTAAGACTAATGCACACATGGAGCAAAATATTAGCATGGCTGACACAGCTACGATTCTCTTCATTTTTCACCGAACCCTTTGGATTTTATTTTTTCTGGCATGCTATGCCAACCTAATAAACACTACGTCATGATAATCCAGACAGTGTTATGATCGGATGCGCTCTTGTCGTCTGTGACTGTTAACGTGATAAGATACGTGCCCGGCGCCGCAAAGGTGTGAGTCACAACCTTACCAGTAGCGTTAGTTCCATCTCCAAAGTCCCATTCGTAAGTTGCTATCTCCCCATCAGTATCAAAGGACTTCGTCCCATCGAACGTGAAGGTTCTACAGCTACTCAATGCGCTCTCGATAATCCCAGTAATGTTGAACAATTCCTCTTGGACCTTGCCATTCTTGGGGTTGAATGCTACGTGAATTGCCTCGGAACCGCTTGCGAATTCCAGTACAAGCTTAATTGGGTTGGCTCCGCCCCCATCGCTTTCATACCGCAATAGCACTTCATAGATACGGCCAGGGTAGAAGTCTATAGATATCGTTCCATTCTGCTCGTTCGGGGAATCAGGACTTCTCGTTATTGTGAGGTTGCTAATTTCAATCCCATCCTCAAAGATGAACATGTCCACAGAGTTCCATTTCTTCCCAGTCACTTTCAGGGTTGCATCCAATGTTTGGTAGTAACTGATAATCGGTACCGGTCTGAAGTTCACATATACTGGGATGACTACTTCAGCGATGTAGCCATTTGTTCTGTTATCATCGTAGTCTGCAACGATTACTATCTCATGGCTTCCACCAATAGCAATCCACGGAACAGTGATGTCAATGTAAGAATTCGCATCTATAGATGGAATTGTAATTGTATCGAGAATTTCCACGTCTGAATACACCGTAAACGTCACTGTTACGCTTTCCGATGGAACATCATCAATATTGTATATTCGAACGGTAACAAGCACCGAATCTCCTTCATTCGGCTGGTAGTTCGATAGACTAGCATCTTCTTCTGGCATTTTCAGAAGATATTCGACATTGCTGATAGGTAACGTGGTAGCTTCCAGTACCTCGATTATATATCCCTTTCCAGGTTCCATGAGATCGAGATTGTTATGCGATGGGGGTTTGTAGGTCGCATTCTCTTTCCAGTAGTCTCCAGTATCAGATTTTCCATACTCCAATATCCGGCTCCATTTACCATCAATGGGTGCTAGTACATCGCCCACGTATCGCGAAGACAGTAATGGATAGCTTACATAGTTGTATCCAGGCACCAATTCAAGCTCTACACTATCAGCAACAGCCCCGAAAGAAAGCATACTCCCAGGCTGAGTTATGTATAACCATATCCCA
This sequence comes from Thermoplasmatota archaeon, assembly GCA_030595765.1. Classification (GTDB taxonomy): domain Archaea; phylum Thermoplasmatota; class Thermoplasmata; family JAUVCJ01; genus JAUVCJ01. Next base: position 8,453 of record JAUVCJ010000033.1, read on the forward strand.
AGAGTGTGGTTGATGTCTGTTATTCCTCTCTTAGTGCTGTGAATTACGCTATCCACAGCATTGCGCTGTTCTAAGAATGAATAATTGCCTGTGAAGGTCTCAAAAACCTTCGAAACATTGCTCTTCGAGGGGACAAGCGGGAGGGAAATCATGTTCCATCCAGTGTAATTCAGGTCCATTTTGTACTTTCCAACCCGGTGTTTGTTGAATTCCATGTTCCCTAGGCTATTAACGGCTCTGACAACATAGAAGTAATTACTGGCATCCGTTGCCATTCCCTCATCAGTGTAAGTTGTGTTCAATATTGAACTCAGGTTCGAAGCACTGTTGTAAAAGATTTGTGCATCACTATAAGTGAAACCATCAAACGTGGTAGCCCGATATATTAGATAGTGATCAACATCTGCGGCAAGTGGGGTATCCCATTCAAGTACTAGGTCAGTGTCGTTCTTACTAATTTCTAGGTTCCTCGGAGGTGTAGATGGTACATTCATGCAACCCAAAAGCGGAGTTCCAGCCTGTTTGTGGTCTGAAAAATACCAGCCCGAAGGGTCTAAAATCCAGCGGTTAATCTCGGCAATGGTTGGTATTACATCGAGAATCTGGGCTCGTTCGTTTGAGTAACAGCCACTTGTAAATGCCGGACCATGGAATATCAACGGAATTTGCTGAGCCGTACCGGGCGCATGATGGCCTGTCAATCCGTAAGATAGCGGTGGGAAATACTGTAAGTATTTCGGCAGATCCATACTCTCTATGAAGGCCATATTCGTGCGGGGGTCGAGCCCAGTCTGGAAGGGAAGATGGGTAAAGACCACCAAATCCAGCTTGTTGAAGGCTATCATGTCATCGCTGTACATGTTGAACGGCTGGCCATCGCACTGACCAAAGTCGCAAACACCATCTCTCATCTCGTCGTGGTTTAGAACCTTCAAAATGGGATTAACCGGCGTTCCGTCCTTGTCTATGACAGTTACGTTCTCTTCTATGGCTCTTTCTATCTGATCCCTGGTCGCGTTGTCCTTGATACCGTAGATGAACACGTAAGGGTTTTGATGCATTACGAACTCCACATCGTCGCCCTCGATAAAGCCCTTGTCTGCCAGAAAATCCTTGATATTCAAACCCTGGCGGGTCTTTGCGGGGTAGTATGTCCGATGTCCGTGGTCTGCCGTCACGGTGATGAGAGATTCATTATAGGCTGTAACACCCCCGATACCGGTTCTTTCTTTAAGATGGTCGAAGAAGCGCCCGGTATTCTCATCTAGTTTCTTATCGGTCCATAATTGAGTTGTTCGGTTCGCACCCGGATTTATGCACTCATAGCTTGTTGGATCCGTACAGTTCTGCACGTCGATGTCGCTACCATGTATGTGAGCCACGTTGTCGGGCTTTACGTTCATTATCAGAAGGAAATCTGGGTCTTCGTATCTAACGGTCTCTATCGCCGCATCGAATATCCACTCATCACTGGGCTGCCATTTGGCCTGGGCTGCCGTGAAGTACGGTTGTGAATCCGCTGGGCATACCATAGGCATTGCACCGGGAGGCCCATGACAGTATCCTTCGGGTTCCCTGACGTAGTAGGGGTGATTGAAACCGTTCACTTCGAGGTCAACATCATCATCCCCCAGCATGTCGTGTATCCAGTACTTTGCAGACACGATGCCTGTCTTCAGGTTCGGGTCAATGTCCTTTATGGTATTGAAGATGGTTTCGACATGGATGTCCTCGTGAGTGTACAGCTTGACTATCGGCAGGCCGCTATCGGGGTCTGTCCCGTTGTAGTCGCCAACCACCTGGAGGATACCTGTGTCTTTCGTGTAAGCCGATGTCATCAACGCCACGAAGTTGGGGTCGGCACCCGGCACCTGGACACCAATTGTGTTGTTGTACCGCGCCCCCTCGCTTGCAAGCATGGATAGGTTTTCCATGAGGCGTTGGCAAGGGCCGTCGCATACATCTCCGTTCACATCCAGGTCAAGGCTCTGGTCGTTCTGGGAATTGTAGGCGATAAGTATCACTTTCCGCTTGTTTATCGCATGGCTAGTAATACTCAGGGTATCTGCTACACCAGTGTTGTAGGTTGCAGTCACCAAAACAGTTGCGGTGTCTCCGGCCTTTGCTGTGAGAGGTGCCGTTACATTGAGGTCTATGGTGGCATACTGGCCAATTGAAAGCCCGGATATATCCACGTTCGTTGTGCTTAATTCAGCGGCCCATCCCGTTGTCGAGTTGTCAAAGGTTAGGGACGCAGAGGTTAGGCTACTATCGGTTTTGAATACATGTATTGGGTAAGTTGTACTCATGCCTGGGTTGATATTATGCCCAGGGTATGCGCCCTTCCAAAGCCCATTGTCAGAATCGTCATCAGATATGCTCATGATACCTTGTGCTACTATGGTGATTGTTGGTTTGCTGTCAAACTGGGTGGATTGTCCATCAGATATGGCAAACATATCGATGAATTTTTGGAGATACTTATCATCGGAGGTTATCTGGCCGGATTCTGGAGAGACTCTAGCTCGAACAAGCCGAGACCCTCCAGGTAAGATTGGTGTTAAACCTGTATCAGGGTAATAATATGGCGAATCCCCATTAGTGTCAATCAATTCCTGAGTGCCAAGTCTATTCCAAAAACTCACATCCCATTTTAAATATTCAGTATTATCCTGAGTCAAATCCGCAACGTCCGGCAACCTTCCGTTGTTCGTGACATTCATTACGAACTCTGCGTATTCACCGGACACCGGAGCCACGAATTTCGAATCCTGTTCAATTAGCACACGAATATCATAAGAGTTCATCGTGGTTAATGCAAGTGCTGAGTAGTTGTGAAATCCATTGTAGCCATTGACTTCTACAGTAATCATATCATCTTCACCTGGAGGAGCAGTCTCCTTTGCATTCACGATAAGGTATACTAGCATCGTCTGGCCGCTTGCTACCATTATATTGTCATTCAATGGATTTAGTCCACCAACCCCCTCAAAAAGCCCAATATTCCAGAGGCTTTCATTACCATTCTTAATAATATTTGTCAGTGAAATCTCTTCCTGGGTGTCTCCAAAATTGTGCACCTGAATGGGATACACAGCTGTCCTTTTTCCCACAGCATCGCCGACATCCTGTGTAGGATTCTGAATGGTTAGGCTAAAGCTGTTCAGAAGATTCTTGAAATGCTGTCTTACTACGGTTATCTCGACATAGGCATGGCCGTCTTTCTGTATCCCATCTAGATTTGCATCAACCAGGCAACTCCCTTCCCAAAATCCGATAGTAGATATGAGGTCATAATCAGCCCCTTCAGTGGGCCTAGCGATTGTAGCAATTTCCTGTTCGGGTACTATTGGGGTGATGTTGAAATAGTAGTTCTTTGCGGGCACTTCCAGAATCCAGCCGCTAGTAAATGTCAGCCCTGTCTTTTCTGAGGTCCAGAAACCTTTAGGCATCATCTTAAGCTCGTTGACGACCTCAATGGAGCCATCAGGGTGGGATATAGTAAGCCCTGCATCTGCTTGGCTGCCTGTTACGGTATCTGGAAAATCGAAGAATGTAAGCTCCATACCATTGTCCATCTGTACGGAAAACCAATTCCATCCTCCATTCAGCGGATCATTGATGCCTTTACGAGTGGGCCATTCTCCCCACTGCCTGTCAATCCAAGCCTTTCCTGTATCTACCTGTTTCTTCTGATCGGGAGCGCCTAATGTGACTGTCCCACTAGTAATGGAAAGGTCGCTTTGTGAGTAATAATAGGAATACTGTGAACTCTCTGATGGGTCAGCCTGAAACATCTCGATGAAACCGTCCCCATCCTCTAACATGGGGGGTTTGTTTGCAGTAATGTTAATGTCGAGGTCTATTGGAATCCTATCAATTCCTTGAGATTTTCCTCCAGCATGCAAATGATAGGTAAAGGGTGATGTCGTCTTCAAAGTGTTCGTTCCATATGTGATGTTGAGCTGGCCATTTTGCCTTGTGACTCCAACGTCTCCGAACTGTTGAATGTCAGAATAGACTATTGCTTGATCTTCATCCGTCAATTTAAAGAGATAAAGCCCTCCAGTGAAAAAACAAACCATGAATCCGTATCTTATGGATGGTGTTGTGTCTGTATCCAGGTGGCCGTTGACATACCACCATTCTTTCGAGCCCTCCAAGAGACTCGTACCGTGGTCACCTTCATCGAATGGAAACCTGAATCGCCCGCTCTTGTAATCATCATGGAACCAGTTTTCATTCATCACCACAGCCTGGCTTGCGTTGTTGTTGTATTCATTGTACTCAGTGATTAACTCGTCTGGATCAACCATTACAAGTATTGTATGGGTATCAACTAACCCTGTAGTATCCCATGTTACTGATGCCTGTGAGCAAGCACCCAAAGCTGGGCAATTAATGGTCTGATCGTTGCCGATGTGTATAGGTGGGTTGGGATATTGAATGGAATAGAACCGCACTATTACGCCAGTTACCGATGTAAGACCTAAGTTTTGTGGCGTTGCACTAATATTGACTAAGTCACCAGGGCTTGGCTTCCACTTGTTAAATGAGATGTCTGTCTCGTAAATAACAAGATCCGAATCGTCCGGATTGAAATGGATAGCATCAGATACTGCCTCGTTGTTGTTAGTGTAAAGCTCCTTGCCTAAGCCTACATCTGTTATGACCACCTTAACAAAATGCTTTCCAGGTATCTTTCGGCCTGATGGCTCTGATAATGACCATGGCCCCCATCCGGTGTAAGTTATTGTGGTGCTTGTTTGCTTGACTAAGCCGGCAACATTGTTTGAGCAGATAAGCCTCTCTTGCATTCCCAGCCGAGCTATGTTAGGATTTTTATTATCGTAATAAACATCATAGAATTGTACAGTGAAAGTAAGGGAGATGGAGAGGCCAACATTGTGTACTGTCGCACTAATATCGATAGATGTATTCTCATCAAGGTCTGAATAGGTGAACGAGATGTCAAGCTGGGAAATGCTCAAATCGTGATGGTCATCAAGAGCATAGTTAGAAGTCTTATCCTTGGACCAAATACTCACCTGCTTTCCCATGAGATTGTTCTCAATATTCTCTCCATCGATATAGTTCATAGGGTCTATCTTCACATAGATGGAATGTGAACCGCTTTTTCCTTGAGTGTTCCAGATAATGTTCGAGAGGGCTATCCCTGGAAAAGCGTTCTTTCCCGGTATCGATACTGTATTTGTTCCTATCAGGTCTCCATCACGGTACGGATTACCATCATAGAACCAAACATCCACAGTCTGGGGTGTTGAAAAGGTATTGATTATAGTTGCATTGATAGGAAGATTTTGGCCTTCCGTCCTTTTCGTTAATAAGAAGGCTATTGCAATTATCGAGATATCATCTGGCATTTGTGTCTGTGCGAAGGTAGAATATACCTTGAAGGTGCCTGCATCGCGAAAGGCGCGCATACGGAAATAGTACGTTATGCCATCAGAAAGATTGTCTACGGTCATGCTCTGAGTTTCATCTGGAGGCAGAGGGGTTATGTCATCGGAGACTAGCCAACCATCATCCCAAGAAAAAGCTGGGCTTGTGTGGTATTTTATTTCATAGTGGTCAAGAACGCCTGGGAATATTTCGTTGACCGGAGGGTCAGAAAAGCCACTCGTGCCTGTTGGGCCTACAGCTTTTAGCTTGTAATAATACTGGTCGCCTGGTTGTCCAACATTATCTATATAATTGCATAATAATGACGCACTACAGCCCGCAGCAACACGGCCAATGGTACCAATTTCCACGTAAGACCCACCATAGCTTGTCGATTCGAATATTATGAAGCTTGTTGCGGCTACTGAACGAGTCCAGTCCAGTCGTATCCATGGCTCCAAGCCCCCTTGGTTATAGGGTTCTGTCCAGCTCAAATCCACTTCTCCTGGATTCGTGCCAGTTGTAGCCACGAAATTGGCTACATCATCGGGAGGGATGTTGTCTTGGGCAGCTGAAACGAGTGCAGGTGGCGAAGGCGCTGCTGTAACGTTCATTACTAGGCCACTGGGTAATACTCCGGATAACAGAAACAATAGCGAAAGGCTCAACGCCATAACTCTAGCATTCGATACCTTTGCACACGTTTTTTTAATTAACCAACTTGTGCATTTTCCATTTCCTTGTTGCTCTCTTCGCATCTCTAAAGTCCCCCATACTTATGGGGTGGCTCTCCTATATATGCATATCGTAAAATGAACGAATTATCCGCAAAATTGAATATAATTGAAATCTCCATCTAGTGTTTAAACACTATGTATAGAATTGGGATTGGCCGTTTTGCTCCACTTTGTTTCAGTCCTTCCCAAACACCTTGAGGCAAAATGGTTTATTTGGACTGATA
>JAUVCJ010000212.1 GCA_030595765.1 Thermoplasmatota archaeon
GAGACCGGTATCAAGCTCGCTCGCAAGTGGGCCTACAAATTGAAGGGAGTAGAGGACGGCAAGGCCGAGATAATCGTCTGTACCCAGAACTTTCACGGCCGTACCACAACCATCGTTGGCTTTTCCTCGGATGAAGGTAGCAAGGACGGCTTTGGCCCGTTCACACCAGGCTTCAAGGTAATACCCTACAACGATGCTGACGCACTCGAACAGGCCATCACACCCAACACCGCCGCATTCCTTGTGGAGCCCATCCAGGGAGAGGCCGGAGTCAAGGTTCCAAGCCCCGGATACCTTACCATGATACGCAAGATATGCACCGATAACAACGTGCTTCTGATGCTGGACGAGGTCCAGACCGGCTTTTGCAGGACTGGCAAGATGTTCTGCTACCAGCATGAGGACGCTCACCCCGACATTCTGCTGGTTGGCAAAGCCCTCGGAGGCGGCCTGATGCCAGTGTCAGCCGCGCTAGGCTCAGCCGAAGTAATGTCGGTAATGACCCCAGGCGACCATGGCTCCACCTTTGGAGGCAACCCACTTGCCTGCGTGATAGCATCTGAAGCTCTAGACGTCCTCCTGGAGGAAAACCTGGACAAGGAAGCAACAGAGAAGGGAGCCTACTTCATGGACGGCTTGCGAGCAATGAACAGCCCCAAGCTCTGCGATGTCAGAGGCATGGGCCTGCTCATAGCAGTCGAGCTCACAGCCGAAGCCGGAAAGGCCAGGCAGTACACCGAGGCTCTAAAGACCAACGGCCTGCTCGCAAAGGAAACTCACGACACCACCATCAGGTTTGCACCGCCGCTGACTATCACAATCGAGGAGCTGGATGAGGCGCTGGCGATAATTAGGAAAGTGCTTGGGTAGGGAGACGGTTAAGGTTATCCTATACTGCTGGATCTTCCCATCTCGTTGGATAATTATGCCAGCTTTAGCAATGATTATCATAGGCTCGGCATCACCTTTAGGTTTCTCCTGCTGGAGTAACATTGCTTACAGGTTTCTTTGCTAACGAACGATTTCACCACATACCTTTCTTTACTAACGAATGATAATGCCCCATATCGTTCGTTGGTACCGAACGATTGTGTGTGGCTACATCCTAAAGGATCCTGACTTGGAATGAACTCATAAAAAACCTTGCCGAGCTCACAGCCGAGGCAGGACACGCCAGGCAGTACACCGAAGCCCTAAAGACAAACGGCCTGCTCGCAAAGGAAACTCACGACACCACCATCCGGTTTGCACCGCCACTGACGATAACTATAGCTGAGTTGGACGAGGCGCTGGCGATAATCAAGAAGGTGCTTGGATAAGAGAAGACGGTACTGGTTTCAGAGGGTAGTGTGGAGTTACTGGGCTGATGCCAGGAGTACATGTGAACAAGGTTGCGTGGACTTTTATGCACCCTTCGGTACAAGACGGTAGCTATAGTTTGTGCCCAGGGAGTCTGGTAACAGAAACTTATTTTCACTCACCTAAGGGACAAGAGGTAATCTGGGGTGAATATTAAATATTCACTTTTCCAATAACTTGATGAGGAAACATGTGGATGAAAAAAACCCGGACGGTTCTAGCATTGATGATGTTTTCAATGATTGTTCTAGCTAGCATCCCGGCCGGTGCAAGCGCCACGGATTTTACCTCACTAGGTGAAGAAGTCGAGAGGATGAGAAAAGACTCATCCATTCCCTCCATCCAAGTCTCTGTCGTGCAAGATGGAAAGGATGTCTGGACAAAACAGTTTGGAAATGAGAGCGTGGATGCCACATACATGATTGGATCGGTCCAGAAGATATTCACAGCCATCGCCATTCTTCAATTGAAGGAACAAGGCAATATTACCTTCCTCGATGATGATGTCAGTGACTACCTTCCGTTTGAGGTTAATAACCCCAAGGGGAGCGGCACCCCTGTGACATTTGAGATGCTTCTATCCCACAGGTCGGGATTGGGGGAAACCCTTCCTAGCCAATTCCTCTGGGACACCGACGGGGTGGGAAGGGATTACGGCCGATATTACAATCAAGCAGTCATCCAGATGGACGCCAAAGACTACATGGAAGCCACCCTGTCAGAGAACGGCACCCTCTACTCTGAAGATATATGGATTGATGAACCTGGCAAAGGCTACTACTACTCGCCTGCTGGCTACCAGATACTGATGTATCTCATTGAGAATATAGCCCAGCAGAATATATCGGCCTACATGACCAAGAACATCTTTGCACCCTTAAAGATGTCAAGCACTAGCTTTTCCCCTGGAGATACTCAGGCAAGACCGCACACTTACTACAATGGCGAGATTATACCTCTCCCCCGGTGGACCGGTAAGTACATGATACGGAGCACTTCAAGCGACATGGCCAAGCTCCTAATTGCGATGGCAAACAACGGAGAATACAATGGCAGCCAGATACTTACGCCAGAGAGTGTGAAACTTATGCGTGAGTCAAACCCAAACCAAAGCGATAGATCCAACTTCATCCTCAAGTCACCTGAGCATTTCTCGCTCATCCAGAACGGCTACGGCTATGGCTGGATAAGGTATACCGCAGGACTGGAGGGGCACGGCGGGTCGGTGCCTGGCTTCCAGACATACTTCATTCTAAATGACGATGGCAGCGGTGGAGACGGAATAATTCTGATGATGAACCTCAACGGAATCTTCAGCCCGCTGGATAGCAACGAATACATATCCGGCCTCCTGGTAAAAATTCGTAATTATCTCCTGAAAGAGACTGGGATGATACCCGAGTCCATCCTGTTCGTGGCCGTCCCCATAGCTATATTTGGAGTCATAGTGGTTAATTTGGTTGTCTATAGGAAGAAGATAATGGGTAAATTGGGGAAGGAAAATAATTAGTTTTTAACATATCCCTCCACCTCAATATCATGGCCAGTATAAGTTAAAAAGGAATGGTTCAAAAACGTTATTCCGAAATCTGCAGCTAGAATGATGAGGGCCAGATTGGGAACTAATGAATGCCAGCACCATCCACGACATTTTCATATCTTACTATCGATAACCTGTTTCAATAAGTCTTTTCGCATCCATGCCTTTCCCAGAATACTTTTTCATGAGGTCTTGACTTCTTTGGTTCCAGTCGTTCCAATGTATGGCCAATGGGAAGTATTACCTGGGGTGAAAAATTATTGGGTATGTCCAGCAGTCCGTTGAGGAACCCTGTCTCAGTTGGGGTGTAGGTCAGGGAGGAGAGGCCCTCGGACTCTATGGCCAGAGCCATATATGCAATGGATATCCAGGTGGACTCCAGCCAGTAGGGCATGCTTGTGTCCCCGGAAACCACCAGAAGAACAGGAGCCTGGGTAAGAAAGGGCTTTTCATCAGTGATCTTTTTTGCCTTCATCCAGCCCTTCAGGCCTTCCCTGAGACCCTCATGAAATGCAACATCGACCTTTTCGGACTCCTCTCTGATACGCTCTTTCATCTGCTGGTCTTGAATCAGAACAAAGGTGAAGGGAAGCATGTCAGCACCGGATGGAGCCAGAATACCTGCATTGGTGATCCTTTCAAGTGATTCCTTTGAAATGGGCTCGCTGGAGAAGTTTCTTACTGAGCGCCTTTTTTTCATTACTTCCATCAATTCGACAGTATTCAATGTTCACACCTGGCTTGTCTAAATGAGGCAGTATCCAAAGATACTTTTTAGAACCCTGGCCGGAGTATTAAGCCAGAGGCTTATAAGTTTTATCTGGTGTCTGTGGAATTAGTTTCGTTGAAGTTCGCCACGGCTGAGTTGTCAGCTATGCTCATGGTTCCTGCCATGGTCGGGTTTGGAAGGCTGACTCCATCTGCGCCATAGCAATGTTCTGGCCCAAACCCATGAATGTTATCAATGTTCAAGTGAGGTATTTATTTTTCATGGTTTATAAAGTATAAGATTATCCTCTCCTTGGAATCTAAAGCAAAGGCCAATCATGATATTTCATTGCAGTCAAGTATAACAAAAAGTTG
>JAUVCJ010000176.1 GCA_030595765.1 Thermoplasmatota archaeon
ACGAACAAGACCCTCACTTTTAATTGCCACCCATTCCCCCGGGAATGGAGCACATTAAAGGAACCGCTGGCGCTAAGTCAGAGGAAGGTGAGGTCAACGGTAGGTCAGTATGCCCCGAATCTCCCGGGCAACACGCGCGCTACAAAGGACGGGACAATGAGTTCCGACCCCGAAAGGGGAAGGTAACCTCCAAACCCGTTCGTAGTTCGGATTGTGGGCTGTAACCCGCCCTCATGAAGCTGGAATCCGTAGTAATCGCGGGTCAACATCCCGCGGTGAATGTGCCCCTGCTCCTTGCACACACCGCCCGTCAAACCACCCGAGTTGGGTTTGAATGAGGGCTTCTCGTCTTGGGAAGTTCGAATTTAGGTTCAGCAAGGAGGGTTAAGTCGTAACAAGGTATCCGTAGGGGAACCTGCGGATGGATCACCTCCTACGCAATCAAACCAACGGAGGGGGATTTATTCCCCTCCAACCCGTTTGACAAGTGACTTAGTCTCACGCGTACTGATCAATAGAGACTTGTAAGGACGGTTCACTGACACTAATTGGTCGGCCGAGTTTTTCATTCGGTTCTACATTTATTAATAAGATTTTTGAGCGTAAGCTCTGCAACGTTTCTATCCAGCATCTATCCCTTTACTATTTCCTCCCTGCCATATCCTTATTACCCCTCGACGCAATCCCTAAATGATGCCCCAGGACTGGACCGAAAAGTACAGGCCCGCTTCGTTAAACGAGGTGGCTGGTAACCCCAAAGCTCTTGGTGAGCTGAAACGTTGGGCCAAGCAGTGGGAGGAAGGCATCCCAAAGCGGCGAGCCGTAATTCTTGCAGGCTCACCAGGAATTGGCAAAACAACGTGCGCCTATGCATTGGCCAAAGACATGGGATGGGGCATAATTGAGCTCAATGCTTCTGATCAGCGGAATTTTGAAGCTGTAACAAAGGTTGCAACTGCTGGAGCCTTGAACCAGACCTTCTCTGACGACGGCAGCTATCTGTCTACAACAGAAGGGGGCAGGAAGCTCATTCTGCTGGACGAGGCAGACAACCTGTTCGGTAACGAGGACAAAGGTGGCATCCAGGCCATAGTCAAAACAATCAGCGCTACCCGACAACCCATAATTCTGGTTGTCAACGACCTCTATGGCCTGACAAGGCGTTCCAGTGTCATTGTCCATATCTGTACCACCATCAAGTTCATGAAGATAACCAAGCCATCGATAATCTCAACCCTGAATAAAATTGCACAAAAGGAGGGCATAAACGTACCCGATGCCGTTCTAAGTGGCATAGCTGTTCATGTTGCAGGTGACTTGCGAGCCGCTATCCGAGACCTGCAATCCCTAGCCATAGGGAGGGATGACCTCATGATCGAAGACCTGGGATCGTTGGGATATAGAGATCCACACGACTCTATTTTTTCAGCCCTCTACACCATATTTGGGACTCGAGATTTTGAGAAGGCACTTTCTGCAACCCGCAACCTAGACGAGGACCCAAAGATATTGGCCCTCTGGGTCGATGAGAACCTGCCGTTAGCCTACAGGAACCCAATTGACCTCGAACGTGGATTCAACGCCCTGTCACGTGCTGATGTATTTCTTGGGAGGGTGTACAAGCGCCAGCACTATCGGATGTGGGCCTACGCAAAACCCATGATGACTGCTGGGGTTGCTCTGGCCAAGGCCAAGGAGATCACGTCTCATGGTAGGTATCAGTTCCCTAACTGGCTCAGAAAAATGAAATCCTCAAAACCAGCGCGTAATGTCAGGAAGAGTCTGGTGAGAAAGCTGGGAAGGCATTGTCATTGCTCTGATTCTGAGGTGAGATCCTCTTTCCTTCCATACTTTGAGTTTCTATATCGAAGTGATCATGAATATCGGCTTCATACTTCGTTCCGCATGGACTTGGAACCGAAGGAGATCGCTTTTCTGCTTGATGTCAAGGACACTTCAAAAGGCGTCAAAGACCTGATAAAGGAGGTCAAGCTCATGCAGGATGAATTTGCGACTCCAGGTGAGGCTCTTTTCGCTGGATATGGCTCTGATCCGTCAAAAACTAATAAAGAAAATGAAAAAGAGAACGGAAAAGGGAAAGAGAACGAAAAGGAAAAAGGAAAAAAGAAAAAGGATCACAAAAGTGACAAGAGTAACAAATTAGTCGTGAAAAAAAATACCGACGCCAAGGATGACCCATATACAACTTCCATAGATGATGCAACACAGGATGCTGAGGACGTGGCTGACCTGGACGACGAACTAGAGGAAGACGATGCACCATCTCAGGCAAAGCTCTTTGATTTTTAGCCGGAGCGTTTGATGGATGTTTAGGATTGGTTGATATTCTGAAGGGCAAAAGAATAATGTTGGCATGGGCATACGTGATCTAGTGACGGGCAAATGGGTAATGTTGGCATGCACATCCGTGATCTTGTGACGGGCAAAAGAATTATGTGATGGCGGGCAATTGACAGATCTGATGGTGAGGCAAGTGAACGGTGTAACGGAGGTGGGCAAATGGATGATGCTGACGTGGGGCTAATCAAGGACATCATAGAAAAACTTGGGACTGGCAGCAAGCTAGTTGCACTTCACCCGAATTCTGACCCCGATGCTCTTGGATGCGCCATAGCCATTTGCGAGGTTTTTGACAATGTCATCATTGGCCAGTGGGACAGTTTAAGCAAATCCGCCAAGCGGCTAGCAGAGCATTTGGAGGTCAAGTTTGATCTGAACCCAGACCCTGGCAAGTTTGACACACTTGTGGTTCTGGATACTGCTAGCCCAAGCCAAGTTCCGGCACTTCTTGCTCACCTGGAGCATGCAATTGTCATTGACCACCACACCTCCTCTGAATCATGGCCCACGCCTTATTGCTGGGTCGACCCAGATGCTGCATCCTGCTGCCAGATGGTGGCAATGCTCATAACAAAAGCAGGGCTGGAGCCCACAACTAGAGCCAAACTTGCCCTTCTTGCCGGTATCGTTACCGATACTGCACATCTGCGCTATGCTGACAACGGCACTTTCAGGGTGGTGGCTGATCTGACCCAGGGGGAGGATGTGGCCATGGTAGATGTCATGTCCCTTCTGGAAGATGATGTGCCTGACCCATCCCGAAGGACCGCGCATCTAAAAGGAGCACAGAGGATGCGATTCATCAATCATGGCAAATACATCATTGCAAGCACTGTAATTTCCGCATTTGAGGCCTCGGTTGCCAGAAAACTTCTGGTGTTAGGCGCAGATGCCTCTTTTGTAGCTTCTCAGAACGAGGCAAAGTTCAGGGTGAGCGCCAGAATGTCTCGGGGTCTTGTGATGAAAGGCATTTATGCTAGTACCCTACTGACTGAATTGGCAGGCGAAGTAAGCGCAGAGGCCGGTGGGCACGATGGTGCTGCAGGGATGAACGGCACTGGCGATGCCGAAGCCATCCTGAATATGTGCGTTTCGAAATTGAAACAAATGCTGGATGCAATGGGTAGCCGCTCAAGATAAATTGTCATGCCACTGGCGAAAGGATTCAAATAATAGAGGTGAAAAAGATGCAGGACGCAGTTCATATATACTTTGTTGGAACCGCAGGCGCAGGCAAGACCACTTTGCAGACAACCTATGGGAATTGGCTGATCAGATTGGGTGCAGATCCTGTATTCATCAATCTTGATCCTGGTGTTCTGGATGTGCCCTATGTCCCTCACATTGACATCAGGGAATGGATAGTTTTGGACGACCTGATGAAGGAAAGCGGTCTTGGACCCAATGGTGCCCAGATAGCAGCAGCAGACCTTCTGGCAGTGGAGATACACAAAGTGGCAGAGTTGCTGGAGGATTTTAGGACCACTCATTTTCTACTTGACACTCCAGGCCAGATAGAGCTATTTGCATTCCGTACCTCATCTAAGGTAGTGGTGGAAGCTCTGGGCCAGGAAAGGGCATTATTAGCTTTCATATTCGACCCCATGCTATCAAGGACCGCTTCTGGATTCATATCCTTGCTAATGCTAGCCACCACTGTTCAGCTCAGGTTCGGCCTCCCTGTCATTAATATTCTTGGGAAGTCCGATCTGCTTGAAGAGTTTGATAAGGAACGCATCGTTCTCTGGAGCCAGGACGCTGAAGTCCTTTACAGCGCACTTCTGGATGAGGGTGTCAACATGCTTTCGGCATTCAGTGGAGAGTTGTTCAAAGCCCTGGAGACCATCCAGAGCTTTCCCAGCCTCATACCATGCTCGTCAGAGACTAAAGAGGGGCTTGAGGAATTACACAATAGCATACAGATGTTCTTTGCTGGCGGAGAAGACCTGGACCTCTGATGGCCGTAGCAACATTTTGAGAGGCTAAAAATGCACACGTGATGGGGCTAGAGATCGCAATGTAACTTAGGAACTGTAATTCTTGGAACACTCCAAACGCGGTCAAAGTATTATTCCATCTCCCAAAGTATTAACCCATCTCACTTCTACCTGGGCTTAATGGACTTGAAATTATTCGACTACGATCTGCCTCGAGAGATGATTGCCCAGACTCCTGCAGGCCCTCGTGATAGCTCTCGCCTCATGCTGCTTGCGCCTGGCTGCCCAACTAGCCACAAGACATTTTCACAGCTACCAGACCTGCTTGAGGATGGTGATGTCCTAGTTCTGAACAACTCCAGGGTGGTACCTGCTAGATTGGTAGGCAAAAAGCCAACAGGCGGGCGGGTTGAAATGTTAGTGCTTGGCAGGATGGGCCCAGACATTTATGAGTGCATGGTGGGAGGAGCAAGAGTAAGGCCAGAGACCGTGGTAAAGTTTGGGGATGTGCTGAAGGGTATCATCGTGTCTGACAATAAGGAAGGACGGCGGCTTGTCAGGTTTAAGAGTAAGCTTCCGTTCGATGAAGCATTCCGAAAGTTTGGGACCATGCCAGTACCACCCTATATCACCACACCCATCGCTTCTCCTGATCAGTATCAGACGGTTTTTGCAAGTGTTGATGGCTCTATTGCCGCACCTACTGCTGGACTTCACTTTACTCCAGATATGCTATCCAAGCTTGAGAACATGGGAGTGACCGTTGCATATCTGACTCTGCACGTTGGGATCGGCACCTTTTTGCCTGTAAGGACATCTACTGTGGAGAACCATGTCAT
>JAUVCJ010000003.1 GCA_030595765.1 Thermoplasmatota archaeon
GAGATGGCGACAAAGGCATCGGAGTTAATCCTGTCCAATTTATTCCTGAAATATATGTCATGGGAGTTGATGACTGTCCATTCCGGCTCGAACACCTCCAGCTCCTCGTCGGTAGGAGGTATGAAAAGCGTTTTGGCAAACAGAGACATCCAGGCGGCCCCTGTCACAAAACGGAATGGGATCCTGTAACCAGGCATGGCTCCTGCGAAGCTGTCGCGAACCCATAGTTCTCTCTGCTGCATGTAAGCCAGGGTCATCTCGAACAGGTGGTCGAAG
Organism: Thermoplasmatota archaeon; assembly: GCA_030595765.1. Taxonomy (GTDB): domain Archaea; phylum Thermoplasmatota; class Thermoplasmata; family JAUVCJ01; genus JAUVCJ01. The sequence continues at coordinate 277 of JAUVCJ010000003.1, forward strand.
GTCTCTTCCTCCATTGGGTGATTGACATCACCAAAGAATATTTCCTTGCCAGGTCGTGTAGTAATTTCGCTTTTGACAATGAACTTATCCATTGGGCTCCTACCACGCCGAATCGGCCTCCCTTCCATGGATGGCTCATCTCTTATCCGCAAAGCCCCATTTGCAGCGATCTTAGCCCTGCATACCCCTTGAGCAATTGCCTGTTCCACTAGCTTGACATTGGCACGCTGGTAATGAACCTTTTTCCAATTAACAAAACCCTTTTCCCGTAGCCATGCTTCCGCACGGTTCCCAAGTGCTGTTTCCATGGATCATTCACCCCAAAATAGATGCAGATTCCAAATCAACAATCCACTATAATTGTGTTGCGGGGGTTGCCGCTGTTAGTTCCTAAAAATTCAACTCCGCATCTGTGTAATTCTCGTTTTCAACTCAATATACGTAATATTGGACTGCATGAGGCACTAAACATCGCCGACTACCGACATTTAATATATCTCAATCCACATTCATCATTCTCTGTGGAGGGGTTGAATTGAGAAAAATTCTAGCAATAATCGGTGTCTTAATGATGGTTTTTTCATCCTTTGGTGCTGTTCTAGCACATCAGGAGGATTGGTTTGAAAACGTTGTAGAGCATAAAGTGTTTTCAGCAACAGACTCGACCAATAACATCCATCTCGTATGGGAAAGTGATCCAGAAGGTGTGTATGAGGTATCATACTCTAATGACAACCCTAACGGGGGCTTGGATTTCGAGTTGGAAAGCCTAGTCATCGAATTGAATAGCCATCTTAGATATTTTGAACCTCAAGGATATCTGACAATGGTTGATCTGGCTATTGATAGAATTCAAAGAGCTAGAGATTATTTGAATTCTGGAGACGTAGATAAAGCTCTAGATTACTTCGAAAAGGCCGAGAACAGGTTGGAATCAGCCATACATCTCAACCCGGATTGTGATCTGCTTGAAGATATGAAATGGCTAGCTGGAATTACGGCACGTGTCGTCGAACCTCATCTTGCTCATATGGAAATTCAAAATGGAATATCATCCTCTATTGTTCAGGAAGCGTGGCACTGGTACAATCAAGGTGTAGCTGAAATATCTGAAGAAAAATTTATTGATGCAATTCGAAGTTACGAGGAAGCCTACAAGGTTTATCAGAAAAATTCAAAACCTAACCTGATGCAATTCAAGAGCGCCTTGCGATTATCTGAACCATTAGCGGATTCACGAGGGCCAGAATTATTGATACAAGAACCATGGGAGAATTGGGAACCAATCAACGCAGCCTGGGTCGAAATATTCGAAAATGACCAATACGCGGTTCGCTATGCTAGGAGCCTTGACAATACAATTGGTGAAAAGTGGATTGGTATTGACACAACCGCTCTTACAGATGCCGACACAGGCTATGGTGTGAACCTTGATTCTATTCTTGATTTTTTGAGTTATTACTCATTTGAATTCCTGGATGGGAAATGTTTAGCTCTTGATGATGACAATGGATTGCCATATATTCAAAATAAAAACCCAGGGGGTATATACTATTATCCATGCCGCTACCTCGATATGCCAGATTTCAATATCAAGCCAGTAAGCATTGATTTTTTCCGAAGCGGTATTTCAGTACCCTTCGATGCAGGTCTTGATTCATGGGGCATGTCCATCAAGGTAACTGTTCGAAATGAAGGAATCGGGACAGTAACTGGTGTACCCATGAAGGTGTTCGTTGATGATGTTTATCAGACAACAGTGACTATTCCTTACATTCCTGAAAATGGAGAATACACTACCACTGCCATCCAGCTCCCATCATTGGCCTTAGGTCAACACGCTGTCAAGGTTCAGGTTGACCCAAATAATGATTTCTTAGAATTCAATGAGATGGATAACATTAGAATACGCCCTCTAAGAAAGCTAATCCCATGGGACGATGAGGATGACGACGGGATACATAATGGAGAAGAGGCCGTTTCTGGAAACGATGGCTATGTAACAAATCCATTGAGTTCTGATACAGATAACGATGAACTTTCAGATCCTGATGAAATTAATAGTTATTCCACAAACCCAACTAAGCTTGACACCGACGGTGATGAGCTAAGTGATGGCTTCGAAGTATTGACAGGCTGGGCAATCACAGTCAATGGGGTTACAAGCACTGTGTACTCTGATCCATTAGCTATTGATGCAGACGGGGACACCCTGACTGATTCCTATGAAATGTTTCGCGGTACAAGTCCAAATTTAGTAGATACAGATGGTGATACACGCAACGATGATAGGGAAATAAAGGGATGGTCAATCACTGTGAATGGCCGTACTCGATTTGTATCATCACTGCCGACAAACACAAACTCAGATACAGATAGCCTGAACGATTTACAGGAATACACAAGCCACACAGACCCGATGGACAAAGACACCGATGGCGATTTTTTAAATGATGATAATGAGATTAATACACATCGAACAAACCCCAATGAAAAGGACACTGATGGCGATCAGCTAAATGATAACAATGAGCTTATAGAAGGCACATTCCCTACGCTGTCAAATTTTGATGATGATGGTGATGGGGTGAGTGATGAAGACCCAATAAACGGTCTTGATGATGATGGTGATGGCTTAATTGATGAGGATGCTGACGGCAGGGATTCAGATGGCGATGGCTTGCTTGATGGTGTTGAACTGAACGTGCTTGGCACCTGGGATAAATACACATTCGAGTTCCATGACTTCGAGGATGAAGGCCAGTTGAGAGGATTTGAGGATTTAATCCCTAATACAAGACTTGGAGGGGAGAAAACTTCCTACATCCGTATTCCCACCAGCACTTTCAATGGAGAAATCTATGGCATTCCATATGTGACATCAGCGACGTTCTCGGATGTATTAGGAGCAGATTCAACATTTGACCCCATTTATTTCTATACTGATCAGGTGGATTTATATGGCATAGAATATACAAACACCGCCGACTTCGATATCATATCTGACAATACTCTTGGGTTCCATCTAGTGAATCCAGTATTCAAATGGCAATCAGGTGAGAAGGATATGTCCCTGTTATATTCTTATTACTGGGATGAGGATTATTATTGGGATGGCCATGATGGTAGGAATTTCGATGAGAATGATATCATCTATTCCGCACCATCTGGAAAAATGATTGAAAAACCCTCAATTACTCAAACCCCCGAAGGCAATTTGCATGTGGTGTGGAGCGAAAACACAATGAATTATCATTCCACCCCGTATAAAGTAGTCTCCTCGATTCTAAAGTACTCAACTCGTATCGGCAATACCTGGAGCACCCCTATAAACATATATGATGGGGGCTCCATCAGAAATCCATCAATTGCTATACAGGGCGATGGTACAATCACAATCTGCTGGGAAGAGCAATTTGGAAGTGTTGGTGAAGACGGAGAATACGACTATTATGTGCTGACAAAGAGGAAAGAAGAAGGTTCTGTTTGGTCTACAAATGAATTCCACACCCCTAATCCGTCCAGGCATTCAGCAATAATTGCCACAGATGATGAAACATATATTGTTTGGGAAGATGAGAACCCAACTAATGGGAATATTGTACTCAAATATTCATGGTATTCGGCTAATAGCCAGGCCATATCAATAACCATATCAACTCAAAATAAGGATGCATCATTAAGCCCTGATTCTTTAGATGTCGATTCTTCTGGAAGCGTTCATTTGGTTTCTTTTCAAGCAGAACCGCTGAGCATTGATTTATATAAATATATTCTGGATGGCATGAGCTACACCGCCAAACTAGAATGGACTGGCTCTATTGATGAACAAACACCACCAGAGATCGAAATTGACTCCAATGATGACATCTCAATATGCTGGAATTCTGGCTATATCGGGCCCTATTCATGGATTGGGGAGAGTGTGCATGTAGGACGATGTGGTTCTAATGGAATACTGGAGGTTGACCCTGTTGGCAATATCATCTCATTCTCTGCAGGGACAGGCAAGGATTTATCCCGCCCAAAGAATCCCACGATAGATGTTGGTGATGATGGGGTTTATGAGTTTGAATTCCAGAATGGTTTTCTTGATGATGATATTATTGGCTTTTGGGATTTCGAGGCCGCGCTAAATAAGTACATTATCACCAATGGAATTCCTCTTGACCAATCCTACATTGATGTCCCGATTGTATACACAGCTGAAACCGGTGGAGCTGGGATAGGACTCTACCGACCCGTGATCATTACTTCAACTCTAGTATTGGATCCAAGAAACCCTGATACCGATGGCGATGGTTACAATGATGGCGATGAATTGGCGACTCACTATCTGAATCCTGAACTGAGCGATACTGACGGTGACGGAATCGATGATGATGCTGAGGGAGGTTACAGCACCAATCCGTTGTTCAAGGATACTGACAGAGATTTCTTCCCTGATGGGTCCGAGAGAGACTACTGGGATGCTGAAGGTATAGGTTGGAATTCAGGAGGAGTAAACAAACTACTTGATCCTGATTATGACGGTGATTGGCTTCCTGATGGTTTTGAATACTACGGATGGGAGACATACATCAACAGAGTCTTGACGACAGTAACAAGCGACCCAAAGATTGACAATTCAGATAGCGATTCTCTTTTGGATTATGATGAGTACTTACATGGTACAAACCCAGAAAACCAAGATACTGATGGTGATAGTATGGGAAATACCAATCCATATGAACCAAATCTGATGGATGACGTCGAATTATCCATATTTGGAACAAACCCCAGTGATAGTGATTCAGACTACGACACAATAAATGATTGGGATGAGATTTTTGTATATTTTACATTGCCAACAAGCGATGATACCGATGGCGATTCCCTTACGGATGATTTTGAATTATTTATTGGAAAGGAAATTGAAATCAATGGTATCAGCACCCGTGTATATTCAGATCCAAACTCTGACGATGGTGATGGTGACGAACTCAAGGATATGGAGGAATACTATATTTATAATACGAATCCATCAGATGCCGATACAGATGGTGATTATCTCAGTGATTATTTCGAACTAAGAGTTGGTTGGATCGTAAGATTAAATCTAGACACGGAAACAGACTATCGTGTCTATTCATCACCAATAAAAGATGATACAGAAGGAGATAATCTAAATGATTGGGATGAACATTATTGGGCTTCAGATCCAAATTGTACAGATACAGATAAGGACTGGCTAGATGATTATGATGAAATATATGGCTGGGCCCCCATTTACATAGATGGAGTGCTAACCTCCTTGATATCTAATCCAACAAGAATTCATTCCGATGGTGATGGTTTAACGGATAATTATGAGTGGCAATACGGAACCAATCCTAAATGTTTTGACACCGATAAAGATGGTTTGGATGATTCGGAGGAACGCACTACTAGTACAATAGCCACTGTTAGTGATACGGATGGTGATGGTCTCAAAGATGGGGAAGAGGTAAATACCTATTTTACCAGACCAAATAACCCAGATACAGATTATGACACTCTGAATGATTGGGATGAAATAAATATCTACGGAACTGATCCATTATGGGATGATACAGATTTAGATACATTATCTGATGATTATGAATTATTCTTAGGAACCAATCCCAAAGAGATTGACTCCGATTCTGATGGGCTTGCTGATGGAGATGAAATAAATATTTACGGAACTGATCCAACTAAATCTGATACTGATGGGGATGGAGTTATGGATTATATGGATCCTGACCCCCTACTTGATGATGTAGCTCCAGTTCCTGAAAAAATTTCTTCCTCAGATTTCCGATATTCTTTCAATATCGTTATTGCCGATTTATCATCAATATCTTTCATTCCAATTCAGGCGGGAATATACAATCAATTAATAATAGGACCTTCAGAGTTCACTTTGACCTCAACATATTTAGGCGGAAATGAATACCATATAGCTCTTGTCTTTTCAAATGATTACTATCATTTATATGTTACAAGATATCTTATTGAAGTAAAAGATAGTTATGGAAATAAAGTTGAGATTGACATTATGCTTGAGAAAGAAAATCCAAATGATGACAATAGCCTAAGCAAGCCCACTGCGGGAAATATAGATTTTGTGTTTGTAATTATTGGGGCATATGGATATCAATCAGCGACAACATTGACTATTCTTTTACCAACAGCTGCAATAGCCACAGTTGCAATATTTGCAATTTTAGTATTTCTTTGGATTGGAACTGCTGAGGTTACTCCACCACCCGAAAGTACTGAAGAAGCCCAAACGATTGATTTTGTTGGTGGTGCGGAATCGGCCCTAGCAGTATTTAATGGAGTATCTGGAAATATCTACCTTCTTGAAGGATATCATCTTGATGGGAGGGGTCATGGATGGGAACATATTATCGCTATTTATAATTGGGTTACTATTGACTTCTTGAAGACAATTGTTGAAACAGGGACACCAGTAACCGAAGGAGATTATATCAATTATGAACTAACTCTAATTGAGGATGGCTATGAGGTAGTGTATCGGGTTATTACCTCAAATGACCAAGTAATTACCATGCAAAGGATTTTCATTATTGAAGACCTGTGGGGGATTGAGCTCGAATTACCTGAAAAAACACGGACTCATCTCCGAATAGATCATCCTGATGATTTTGGCGGTATGACCGATGCAGAAATAAGAGATCTTATTGATGAAATGGTAAATGATCCAGATTATAAATGGAAACAAGGAGATAAAATAACCTATGTTTGGATTGATGAAGATGGCAATTGGTGGATAGTTATCGAAAGATATGGGATAATTGTTACCAGTTACATGATTGATAATGTAAAACATCCTGAAGATTGGGATAAAGAAGATTATTTAGATGTGTATAATGGGAGAAAAGTATGGGAGAAGTAGAATTCATGGGAGGAGTAATCATCAGAAAAAAAATGCAGATTGGCATATACGATATTCAATTCTTGTCAAGTTGGAAAGAAGTAGGAGTTACACCAGATTTAGTGTATATATCTTTGGACTTTTTAGATTACACAGGAAATAATGTAAGCTTTGTCACAGGAACCAGTGTTTATGATCTTTTTGGACTTCTTAAAGATTTAAATGCAAAAGGGTTCTGTGATACAATATTGGGCCCCCCGAGTAAAGGGAGTAAACACTGCAGCATTATGGCCAGTTTGAATAAAAGAAACCGTGCTAAGCTTATTTTCCTCCTACCATTGCCCTCCTCAACGTATTATTGGTTGTTTATACAATTTGAGGATTTGGTCGAAGCGGTGGGTTCTTTCGTTAATGAATTGATTGCTAAAACAGATGAGTTGACAACAAACCCTGATGAGAATGACATTAAGGACAGGGCAAAGTTTCTAGAGGATTGGCAGAAGACCCTTGAAACAGTAAAAAGCACTATCGGTCAGGCTGTAAATTAATCATTAGGAACCATCTTATTTACAGACACTCCAATAAGCGAGTGAGCGCGCCCAAGTAAAGCCTTCCAACAACCAGGAAGAACAATTATTGACCTCTGTTTTTTGAAACACGGCTTTCTGATGCCTCACCGGGTTCAGGTTAAAAGCAGAAGCTAAACCCCACCGTCAACCTTTATAAACTGCGCCTCCCATTTTGCGCTTCATGGCGGATTACGACATCAAAGCAGTCGAGAAGAAGTGGCAGAAATGGTGGGAGAAGAAGCGAATATATGAGTTCGATCCTGAAGACCTGACCCGCCCAATTTATTCCATTGACAATCCGCCTAGATACGCAAGTGGCGGCCTGCACATGGGTCACGCCACACACTATACACACATCGACCTGTGCGCCCGTTACAAACGCCAGCGCGGTTTCAACGTGCTGTTTCCATTATGTTTTGATGTCAATGGCATGCCCATTGAGGTGAATGTCGAAAAGAAGCATGGCATTAACATGAGAGAGACCGACCGCCATGAGTTCATCAAGCTTTGCGAGGATTTTGCAGAGGCCAACATCGACGAGATGGTAGGCCAGTTCCAGACAATGGGGTTCTCAATGGACGAGTCCCAATACTATCAGACCAATGCTGAGTACTACCGCCGCCTGACCCAGATAAGCTTTATCAAGATGTTCGAGGCCGGCCATGTTTACAAGGGCGAGGCCCCTATCAACTGGTGCCCACGTTGCGCAACTGCCATTGCAGATGCTGAAGTGGAGTATCAGGAGCGTAAGACAAAGCTCAACACCATCCTTTTCAAGCATAAGGACAGCGATGAGACCTTCGAGATAGCCACTACCAGGCCGGAGTTGCTTTGTGCCTGCCAGTTGGTTGGCATAAACCCGGAAGACCCAAGAGCCGAAGCGATGGCTGGCAAGGAGGTCATCGCCCCGGTATTTGATAGGCCTGTCAAGGTCGTATCTGACCCAAAGGTGGAGCTGGATTTCGGCACTGGCATGATGATGATATGTTCCATTGGGGACAAGGACGACATCGAATGGCTCTACAAGTACGAGCTGCCTTTTGATATGGCCATTGATGAGACTGGAAAAATGAACGACCTTGCTGGAGAATATGCAGGCCTCAGTACAGAAGAGGCCAGGGAAAAGATAATTTCGAAGATGAAGGAGCAGGGGCAGCTTGTCAAGCAGGAAGAGGTGGAGCAGAACGTCGGCACTTGCTGGCGTTGCAAGACCCCGATCGAGTTCCTCAAGGTTCCACAGTGGTTCATAGCAACCCTTCCTCACAAGGAGAAGATACTGAAGGCCGCAGACGAGCTAAGATGGATCCCAGATTTCATGAAAAAGCGGCTTATTGACTGGACCGAGTCCCTTAACAGAGATTGGGTGGTTTCCAGGCAGCGATACTTTGCAACTCCAATACCGCTTTGGGAGTGCGATTGCGGGAACGTTGTGCTGGCTAAGATCGACCAGTGTTATGTTGACCCTACGCTCACCAAGCCTCCAGTGGATAAATGCCCAACCTGCGGTGGCAAGCTCAAGGGCTGCCAGGACGTTTTTGACACCTGGATGGATTCGAGCCTTTCGGCACTTTATGTGGGTTTCTGGGAGAGGGATGATAGCATCTTCAAGAGAGTGTTCCCAATATCACTTAGACCCCAATCCCACGACATAATAAGAACATGGGCTTTCTACACCCTGCTTAGAACCGCGCTTCTGGAGGATAGGGCCCCCTGGAAGGATATTCTGGTGGATGGTTTCATACTGGCAACTGACGGCACACCGATGCACACCTCTTTGGGCAATGTCGTTGACCCACTGGAGTTGATTCAGGAGCACGGCACCGACCCATTGAGGTACTTTGCTGGCACCTGTTCTCTTGGGATCGACACTCCAGTGCGGATGCAGGACATAACCCGCGGCTCTCGTTTCATAAAGAAGTTCGTGAACATCCAGGAATTTATTGGAAAGCTTTTGGGCGGTAGAAAGAAGATCCAGATGAAAAGCATGAAGGAGGTTGACAAATGGCTAATGTCCCTGTATTCCGGGCTGGTTCAGGAAACCACCAAGCATCTGGAGGGCTATGAGTTCGAAAAGGCTCTGCGAGGAATGGAGCTGTTCACCTGGCATGAGTTTGCAGACCATTACCTGGAACTGGTCAAGCACAGGACATACGGCCCAAAAAAGTCTCTTGGAGCAATATACACCCTTTACACCGTTGGTCTGGGTCTAACAAAAATGATGGCGCCGTACTTCCCTCACCTCTGCGAAGAGATATACCAGCAGAACTACAAAGCACTTGATGGAGCCAAGAGTGTGCATTTGTCCATCTGGCCAGAGCCAGGAAAGATTGACTCGGAGGCCGAAGAAAAAGGCGAGCTTGCAAAGGAGATCGTCAAGGAGGTCAGGAGCTGGAAGTCCAGCAAGGGCATTGCATTGAACAAGGAAATTTCGCTTGTCGAGGTGCTTTCCAAGGACAAAGGACTTCTGGACGGCATCGAGGACGACATCAAGGCCACACTATCCATCAAGAAACTGTCCATCGTTGAAGAAAAGGATTGCCAGGAAAGGATAATCGGCATCAAGCCTATCTACTCCAAAATCGGGCCTACATATAAGAAGCACTCCAAAGCCATCATCGCAGAATTAGAGAAGGCTCAGCCTGAGGAAGTAGCCGATGCCATTCGAAGAGGTAGCTTCGAGGTGATACTCCGCTCGGGCAGAGGAGTTAAACTTACTTCAGAGCACATCTCGTTGGTGAAAAAAATGGTTGTTCAGGGTCAAGAGGTGGATTCCCTGGCTGTCGGAGACCTTACTGTATTCGTTGCAGAGTAATTATGCATATCAATCTCCAACATGATTTCATTCTGACCCAATATTTCAAGCTCGGACATGAATTCAATCTTCAACATTCGTACACTAATTCAATCCGCAAACTGATTCAATCTCCAACATAATTTCAATCAGAAACAATATTTCATCCACAAACTTTATGATGTTTCCAGTTCAATGGATGTTTGGAGAGGCGAATGGAAAAACCAGTGTCAATGCCAGAATCTGAGATGATACTTCTTCTAACAGGGCCATTCTCACCACCTCGTGAGCCTTTCACGCCTGTTCAAGCCTCCGACGAGATAGTTTCCCTGTTCTGTGTGCTCCATAACGGAATAGAAGTTGCCATGCCGATAATCAGGAACCAGTTCTTCAAGGAGGATGTGGATTTTGACCATCCCACAGGCGAGGGATTGGCCAGAGTAACTCAAGGCTTGGTCGAAGTTACCAACTTCTTAAAGGGTGACAAAATATCCAAGCTTGCTGAAAAACGCTTTGCCCTCTTTCTTAGGCACATGGCCTAACGTTTGGCAGCCTTACGTTTGGTTGCTTGTCGACATGTTAGTTTTGCTTCTTCTCTGTCTTCTTCTGTTTTTCGCGTTCCCAAAACCTCGGTGTTTTCGGGTTTTTGCCAATATTTTGCCTAGTTTTGCAAATATACGCTTATAAGAGTTGAGGATAATTTATATAATTGAACCAACTTCCAACATCTTCACTGGAAGCGATGGATATGGTTTCACAGGTCAGTAAAAGATACGACCCAAGAGCAGTCATGGCCAAATATGAGGCTTATTGGCAGGAGAACAATGCCTATGCCAAGGCAAAAAGGCATAGGGAGAATGGCAAGGCTTATTACTTCGTTGATGGCCCTCCATACACCTCTGGATACATCCATGTTGGAACAGCATGGAACAAGATCCTAAAGGACACCATCATTCGCTTCCGCAGGCAACAGGGCTACAATGTTCGAGACCAGCCTGGCTTTGACATGCACGGTCTACCCATTGAGGTCAAGGTGGAAAAGAGCCTGAACATCAATAACAAGAAAGGCATTGAAGAGATGGGTATCGGAAATTTTGTTGCAACTTGTAGACAGTTTGCACTCCAGTTCAAGGATACCATGACAGGCCAGTTCAAGCTCTTGGGAGTATGGATGGACTGGGATAATCCCTATCTGACCATTCGCAACTCCTATGTCGAATCGGCATGGTGGTCGCTCCAGAAAGCCTACCAGAAAGGGCTATTGAGCCAGTCTGAACGGGTCCTGACATGGTGCCCACGTTGTGAAACTGCTCTGGCCGAAGCCGAGGTGGAGTACTGGGATGAAAAAGACCCATCGATCTATGTGAAATTTCCATTGGTAGGGCTAGATAACGAGTTTATATTAATCTGGACCACCACTCCCTGGACCCTGCCTGCAAACTTGGCAGCAGCAGTTCATCCCGATCTGGAATATGCCAGGGTCAAGGCCTTTTCCCAAGACGGTGGCGAGCAGATACTATGGATGCTTAACGACCTTGTGGAAGAGGTGATAGAGATGTCCGATATAGAGGGAGCTGAGGTCCTCGAGGTCAAGGTCGGCGAGGAGCTGGCAGGATGGAAGTATGTTCATCCTCTTAGAGATGAGATACCATTCCAGAAGCGAATAAAGGGAGATTGGGTCCACTCCATCGTGCCATCAACGACCGTTGTCCCTGAATATACTGGCATCGTTCACATCGCACCTGGGCATGGCCCTGAGGATTTCGAAATAGGCAAGGAGCACAACCTCCCTCCGTTCTGCCCAGTTCTGGAGGATGGGACATTCAGCCCTGGAGCCGGCCCTTTCAAGGGAGCTCATGTCAAGAAATCCAATAATAAGATCATGAGAAAGCTCATGTCAGCGGGACTATTATTCCATTCTGGAAAGATCACACATCGCTATGGGCATTGCTGGCGATGTAAGGATCCCATCATCTATAGAACTACTGACCAGTGGTTCCTTCAGGTGACAAAGGTCAAGAACAAGATGTTAGAAGAAATTGCCGCCATCGAGTGGACCCCGGAATGGGCTGGCTCTTCCAGACAGAAGGACTGGGTCAGCAATACCAGGGATTGGTGCATATCCAGGCAGAGATACTGGGGCATACCCATGCCCATCTGGACCTGTGAGTGCGGTGCCATGAAGGTGATCGGCTCAGTCGACGAAATGAAAAAAGACGGCACCTTGCCTCCTGCTGTTCATGTAGAGGCCGACCTTCCTGAAAGCTCACCACTTGCCGGCATGGACCTGCACAGGCCATGGGTGGACAACGTGACCTTCCCATGCCCAAAGTGCCAGGGCACAATGAAGAGGATCCCTGATGTTCTGGATGTATGGTTCGACTCCGCAGTTTCATCATGGGCTCAGCTTGGTTACCCCCGGGAAAAGGCTGAGTACAACAAATGGTGGCCTTGCAAGTGGATTACTGAAGCACATGACCAGACACGAGGATGGTTCTATTCCCAGCTTGGTGCTGGCGTGATAACAATGGATGAGATCCCTTATCGCTCGGTGCTGATGCATGGATGGGCACTGGACCTGTCAGGTAAGCGCATGTCCAAGAGCGAGGGCAACGTCATAGACCCACTGGAGATCGTCGGAGAGTATGGCGCTGACACCCTGCGATTTTACCTGCTCAAGGCCAACGCCCCCTGGGAGGACATCCAGTTCAATCCCGACGGTGTCAAGGCCGCACACAAGACCCTCAACATATTCTGGAACGTCTACTATTTTGCAACCACATACATGGCATTGGACAAGTTCTCAGGCACCAAGATTAGGCTATCGCGGATCAGCGACCACTTCAGGCCAGAGGATCAGTGGGTCCTATCCAGACTTGAAAGTACGAAAGAGAGTTTTATAGAGCACATGGAGGCTTACGAGCTGCACAAGGCATGCAGGGTCGTTGAGGAGTTCATACTGGTCGACCTCTCTCGATGGTACATAAGGCTCACCAGGGACAGAACCTGGACCGAGGATGATAAGGGTAAAGATGACAAGAACGCAGCCTACAAGGCCATGCACGTCATCCTGCTGGATCTGGCAAAGCTCATGTCTCCCATTACTCCCTATATCTCAGAGGAGATATATCAAAACCTGGACGAGAAGGCTCTCACAACCGTTCACATGACAGACATCATGGAGCCGGATGGTAGCCTGCTCAAACCTGACCTGGAGAGGTCAATGAAGATCGCTCAGGCCATTGTGGAGACTGTGCTGCGGCTTCGCCAGAAGGCAGAGATCAAGCTCAGATGGCCAGTTGGCAACATCGTTGTTCAGGCCCGTAATGCTGAGGTTGTCCAGGCCGTCAAGTCACTGGAAGGTGTCTTAAAAAGCCAAACGAATTGCAAGAACATTGACCTAGTTTCTCCTGACGAGGAATGGACTGGAATGGAGATCGAGGTTCAGCCCAAGATGGATGTCATCGGCCCGGTCTACAGGCAGTGGGGTGGAAAGGTTGCAGCCCTTCTCAGGTACCAGGAGCCCAGGAAGATAAAAGAGGGAATAGAGAAAGGCGAGTATGAGTTAGGCATTGAGGGACAGCTGTTGAAGATCCATCCGAACATGGTCACCTTCATAAGCGCCTTGCCCGAGAAAATGATAGAAGGGGAGTTTGATGGGGGCGAGATCTACCTGGACATGGCCTTGACTGACGAGCTTCGGGCTGAAGGATACTCCAAGGAGGTCATCCGCAGAATTCAGCAGATGAGAAAGGAGATGGATCTTGATGTCGAGGACATAATACAGACCAAGATATCTCTAAGTGATGAGATGGCGGACACCCTGGATGAGTGGAAGAATAGCATCGCCAAGGAAACAAGAACCAGTGAACTGACCTTCATATTCGACGAAATACTTGAAGACGAGGCCGAGGGTTTCATGACCGAATGGAACATCATGGGAGAATCTCTGGTCATCAGCATCATAGCTCCTGAGAAGAAAGAGAGAGAGGAGGAGGAGCAGGCTGAAGAGACCAGTGGACATCTTTCAGCAGCACTTCAGAATGCAATGCAGTTCCTTCAGGCCAGAGATCAGATGACTGCCCAGCAGCAGGGAGGTTCTCCGGTGGTCGAGATCTCGATACAGACCGGAGGGGCGGCTCCAGAAACGGTGGCGGTTGATATTGACCCAGAGCTGCTCAGACAATTTACTAGCATACCTGGCGTGGATAACCAGACCGCTAAAAAACTATATCTCGCAGGAATAAACAGCCTGGAAGTGGTAGCCTCTTATTCCCAGGATGAGTTGGTTGCTAAGGCTAATATTTCCAGCACACTGGCAGAGATAATTCACAAGTCCCTGAGAAAGGATCAGAGCCCAATAACGAAGACCCGGAGATGTCATGTTTGCGGAGCCAAGATATCTGAAGATGCCAATAGTTGCAATAGGTGTGGCTCTGAAGCAAAACCTCCCGAAGCCCCCAAGCCCGAGGAAGAAGCAGGAGGGGATCCCGGATCGGACAAGGCCAAAGGCAAAGCATCTCCTTCAGAAGAGGAAATGATTCTCCCTGACATACCTGGAGTGGTGGTGGACAAGGGTGGCGCTCAGGATTCTAAGGTCACTATCGTGGTTGAGAAGACTGATGATTTTCCGCCGCCTCCCGAGGATGAGGACTTTGATGGGTCTATGGCCAAGCAGAAAAAGGAAGTCAGCAAAGCTAAGGAACCCAAGCCAGGTCGCAAGGGTAAGCCAGATCGAGAGACCAAACCCGATGAAAAGGTCAGGCCCGATGATGAAGTGGGATCTGATAGCAAGGCAAAGCCAAAGGATGAAGGCAAGCCCAAGAAAGATAAAAAAGGAAAGAAGGGCAAGAAGGATGGCGCTGACAAAGAAGATGCTGAGCCAGAGGATGGCCAGGAACTCGATGAGGGCTTCTGCTATCTTGTCAAGGACATTCCGACAGCCTATAAGCTATTCACCAGGGAGCTGAAGAAGGGCAGACCCAGCATGTGCGTTACCAGGGATTATCCAGCCAAGATCAAGAGAAAATACAAACTCAAAGGCGCGCAAATCCTGTGGCTCTCCGATGTTGGAAAGAAGGATACCATTCCACCCAAGTCCCTGGAGAAGCTGAACCTTTCACTGGAGAGATTCATGAACAAGGAGGAGAAGGGCATCATCCTCATTGTTGGCCTGGAGTATTTGATTACCAACAATAGCTTCTCAACCGTGCTAAGGCTCTTCCAATCCCTCCGAGACCAGATATCGGTTCACAACTCCACCTTACTCATGCCTGTGGATCCCAGTTCCCTGCAGGGCAATCAGTACAAGCTTCTTGAGCGAGAAGTGGATGCCTGCATCTAGTAGTGCTTAAGGATTCTTTATATTGCAGTGCTCAAGGACAGCGCGTAAGGATGGCCCAATGATTCTTCTTTATAAGAAGTATAATTTTGCCAGATTCAAAGGAAAGTAGACCAAATTAGATGCAATGATAAGCGAAATCGTTCTGGTTTTGGAGTGCGGCGATGGTAAATGGAGTGATTTTTCATGACTTATTTATTCAAAGGCAATAGAAATCGGCAAATTTTGTTCAAAAATCAGCATACCCATACCTTTGTTTTACTGTGGCCATGATTAACTATATATACCCCAAGCAGAATACCACGTGTCCGCGTTACGAAGGCAGCTATGTTCCAGTTACTGGAATTGGTTGCATAACTTCTGCGGAAAGCCCCGGAAACCACACGGTTTACGGGCAACGTGCACCCGGAGAGCAATTAATATCACCGGGGAAGGAACAGAGGTCGTTTGGAGGAGCGCTCTGACCCTGCATCATGAGATGCTGCCTGCTTGCCGGCAGGTCGTGGTTTGGGTGTGAGACCGGCGGCTTATGACTTTCGAACATATGCAACCAACGCCATAGAACGACGCTCTAAGGAAACGTTTTCCATTATGGAAGCGACGTCCTGGACGAGTGTCGAGCCGGCAGTTTTGCGGTCTGCTACACCACCTGGGGGATGGCTGGGCTTGAGAGCCGATGAAGGTCGTGCCAAGCTGCGATATGCGATGGGTAGGCGCAGGGAGCCTTTGATCCATCGATTGCCTAATGAGACCTCTTGGCGTGTATACGTCATTCCTCTTAAGGAACGGGAACGCCCCGAATTGAAGCATCTTAGTAGGGGCAGGAAAAGAAATCAAACGAGATGCCGTTAGTACTGGCGAAAGAACACGGCATAGGGCAAACCGAATCCTATATGGTAACATATGGGAGATGTGGAGTTGACCTGTTTACTGGCTAATGGATAACGTGAAGTGCCCTGGAAAGGGCTGCCATAGAGGGTGATAGCCCCGTAACGGGAATCCAGAAGGTAGATTTTCAGGTATCATGAGTAGCGTGCGTCGGATATCGCGCGCGAATTTGGGAGGCACTAACTTCCAACCCTAAATACTCCTCAAGACCGATAGTGCACTAGTAGCGTGAGTGAATGTTGAAAAGTACCCTTGACGGGAGGTGCAAAGAACCTGAAACCAGGTGGTTACAGACTTATACAGCGTGGAAGCGAAGAAACCGCAAGGCGGAGCAGCGTTGTATTATCCGTTTCGAATAACGGCCCATGGAGTTCTGACTCGTGGCAAGGTTAAGGGGTTCAACCCCGAAGCCGAAGGGAAACCGATTGTCCGCAACCCAATTTATTGGGTGAGGGACTAGGTGTGCTCGCCTATAGTCACGGGTGGGAGACCCGAAGCCAGTCGATCTATGCCTGGGCAGGTTGAAGCCTGAGGAAACTCAGGTGGAGGACCGAACCGGTATTGATGTGCAAATCATTCGGATGACCTGGGTATAGGGGTTAAAGGCCAATCTAGACTGGCAATAGCTGGTTCCTCCCGAAACTACTCGCAGGTAGATCTCAGACGAGGCGGGCGATGGGGTAGAGCACTGATTGGGTGTTTAGGGGGAGAAATTCCTCGGCATCCTGTCAAACTCCGAATCTGTCGCCACCTTAGACTCTGGGAGTGAGGGCATCAGGGGTAAGCTCGATGTCCAAAAGGGGAACAACCCAACCCGATGTTAAGGTCCCCAAGTGCTGACTAAGTGTGAAAGGCTAAATGGCGTCCGTGGTCAAAGACAATTGGAAGGTGGGCTTAGAAGCAGCCACCCTTTAAAGAGTTCGTAACAGATCACCAGTCAAGATCGCGGGCCCAGAAAATGGACGGGGCTAAAGTCAGCCACCGATACATCGGAGCACCAAATAGGTGATCTGGTAGAGAGGTGTCGTGCGTGGGCAGAAGCAGGGCCATAAGGTCCTGTGGACCGCGCTCGAATAACGATCATGGGATGAGTAGCAGCAAAGAGGGGTGACGAATCCCCTCCGCCGTAGGGGCGCGGGTTCCTCGACAATGTTTATCAGTCGAGGGTTAGTCGATCCTAAGGTGCTCCTTAATCGAGAGTACCGAAAGGGAAGCAGGTTAATATTCCTGCACCATAAGTGTCCTGCCTATTTTCTAACGCATCCGGCTAGGTTTTGCACGCTTGCCTGCGTGTCCAAGCGTTGAAGTCCGGGGAGAACCGTAACGGTGAGAACGGGACGAATGCGTGATGGGTCTACTTAGGTAGATTTAACCAATGCCAGGTGCCCGTGAAAAGGAAAATAGGGTCAAGCTTGTGTTCGTACCTAGAACTGACACAGGTGCCCCTGGGTGAGAAGCCCAAGGCGTGTCGGCGTAATCCAGGTGAGGGAACTCGGCAAATTAGCCCCGTAACTTCGGGAGAAGGGGTGCCAACCATGTGAGTGGTTGGTCGCAGTGACTAGGGGGCTCCGACTGTTTAATAAAAACATAGGTGGCAGCCACTCCGAAAGGACTTGTATTGCCGCTGAATCCTGCCCAGTGGCGGTATCTGAAACCCGATTTCAACCGGACGAAGGACCGCTAAACGGCGGGGGTAACTATGACCCTCTTAAGGTAGCGTAATACCTTGTCGCTTAATTGGCGACTTGCACGAAGGCCCAACGAGAGCCCTACTGTCCCCACCTGGAAGCCGGTGAAAATGACACACTGGCGCACAGTCCAGTCCCTTCCAGCTGAAAGCGAAGACCCCGTGGAGCTTTACTACAACCTGTCGTTGTGATATGATCGTTGATGTAGAGTGTAGGCAGAAGACATTACACAGGTGCGGGCGCCAGCTCGTCGCCGAGTCGACCATGGAACACTGCCCTTTTGCAATCGTATCACTTACTTCTACGGAAGGACATCGATAGGCGGGTAGTTTGGGTGGGGCGCCACACCCTCAAAAAGATAACAAGGGTGCCCAATGCTCGGCTCAGGTAGGTCAGAAATCTACCGTAGAATGCAAAGGTATAAGCCGGGTTGACACGGTTTGGCCCAATAACAAACCGCGATGCGAAAGCAAGGCTTAGCGAACCAATCAGCCTTCTTAGTGGGGGCGATTGATAACAGAAAAGTTACCCCGGGGATAACTGAGTTGTCTCCAGCAAGAGTTCATATCGACCTGGAGGCTTGCTACTTCGATGTCGTCTCTTCCTATCCTGGTGGTGCAGCAGCTGCCAAGGGTAGGGTTGTTCGCCCATTAAAAGGGATCGTGAGATGGGTTTACACCGTCGTGAGACAGGTGTGTTGCTTTTCGCTGGAAGTGTCTATGGTGCCTGAGGGGAAGGTCCCTCTAGTACGAGAGGAACGAGGGATCGCTGCCACTAGTCTACCAGTTGTCTGGCAAGGCACTGCTGGGCAGCCACGCAGTAACGGATAAGAGCTGAAAGCATCTAAGCTCGAAACCGACCCTGAAACGAGGCACCTTAAGGCCCTCATAAAAGATGAGTTTGATAGAGCTGGGGTGTAAGTACCAAGGTTCGCCGAGGTATTCAGCCCGCAGCAACTAAAAGCCTTAGACCGCTATTGACTTCTGGCTCGACCGTTCGACAGGAAGAGTGCGCGTTTGCGTTGGTTGCATCTTTCTCTCTATTTTTCTAATTTTTTAGGTAGCTCGCAAGCTATTCTGCCTTAGATAATCCTTTTTTTAAAAATCAGTAATGTTTATTTTCTCCAGCTCGACCCAAGCAAAGTTCTGCGCGATCGCATTGAGAACTTTGCGAGGAGTGGCTATTTCCTTCTGGAACAGCCACGAAGTTCGACAGGAAGAGCGCGTGTTTGCGTTGGTTGCATCTTTCTCTCTATTTTTCTATTTTTATCTACTTTAAGGGATTTTCACCAATATTCTACCCTTTCAAACCGCTTCTGATATTAGCATCTCAAGCCCAAATCCCAAATAATATCTATCCGAATTGTAATTAGCCACCGATCATCATGCAATATCGCAATAGAACCAGACGAGGAATAAGCTTCTTTTTTACGTTACTTCTTTTCACAGGTGCTGTCCTGATGACATCCATGCCAGTAAATTCGGTACCTTCTGGATCCATCAGATATTGGGACCTCAACGAAAGTGGAGGTACAAACATCTTTGACTCTATTGTTGGAGCCCAGGGTATGATAGACGGCGCAACATGGGAAACTGGCATAAACGAAACCGGCCTCCTTTTTGACGGCGTTGATGATTATGTGCAAATACCAGATTCCCCTGAATTACGGCCATCCACCCTTTCCCTCTCATTTTGGATTAATCCCATTATAATCTCTGATTGCGGGTTGATAATCAAGAGGACTGGAACCAATACAAACGAAGACGCAAACTGGCAGGCTGAGATGAAGGCCAATGGAGATATCAAATTCAGCTACCACGACGGCTCTAGCTGGGAGGTATTTGTAACTGATACTCAGCCAATCCAGGACATTGGGACATGGTACAACATTGTGATGACCTTTGATTCCGGCAACATCGATATCTATGTTGACGGCACTCTTAAGAATTCTGGAGGGGGGTATCCACCGCTTAATACAACCCATACCAGCCCTGTCCAGTTTGGCAGAGGAGGCCCTGGTTATTTCAATGGAATAATGGATGATATTGCAATCTATGACAGGGCACTTTCTGAGAATGAGATATTGGCTGATTTCCAGTCCTATGACCTTGCCGACCCAAGCTCGCTAGATCCAATCCCAGGAATACCCGACCCGACCACTTCGTCCTTCACTGGCAATCTTGTTGCCCACTGGGACTTTGATTTCATGAAATCAAGCGATGTTCTAGACGTCAGTGGGAACAGCAATGATGCATCAACCTCAGGCGGTGCCGGATACGGGAAAGGCGTGTTCTGGGACAGTTTTATTTTTACTGGCGAGAACTTCATGGAGATTCCAAACACTGATGACCTCAACATGGAGGCTTTTACCATTGAGTTCTGGTTTTACCAAACTGAATACGGAACACCAAATGCCAGGATCCTTGAAAAAGGAGGGTACCAGGTTGGTGGCGGATATGGAATTGAGCTCAACCGATATGGAGCCCAGAATATTGGGTTCGTTGTCTGGGACGGCCTAACTTCCTATAACATTGATTCCGACGATATCATACCGCTTAATACCTGGACTCACATAATCGCCAGCTTTGATGGTGAGAATATCAGGCTTTACATAGATGGAGCACTACAAGGCCAGCCGGTGCCAGCCCAGATGTCAACCAATACTGAACCCCTCTATGTTGGAAGGGCAGGCCGGAGCTATGCTGACCAATTTGTAGGCCAGCTGGATGAGTTGAAGATATGGGAGGGTGGGGCAAGTGATACGGACGCCCTTCAGTTGAACTCTGACTCCCAGCCCACCATTTCAAACAAACTGAGAATCGGTATGGAGGACCTGGCTGGCACGCTTTTTAATTCTGTATTTTTCTATATAGGCGTGGCAATGATAGTGGTAATCATCCTGACCATCATCGCATCCATTTTGTCACTCAAAGCAAAGAAGGCGAATTTAAAATACAGATTCGGCCAGGCCAGAAAAGGCGGATTTAGCAAAGTATTTGAAATTGCCCAAGGGACGCAAGACCAGGCAGCGCATATCGAAGGCCAGGATGTTCTGGCTGGCTGGAAAGAAGCAATATCTACATCACCTATTGCAGGGAGCTTCATCAAACCGGAAACCCTGGATTTATACGCATTGGTTCAAACCAAAAAAGTTTGGGGAGCTATGGTTTTTGCAGACAAGGAAACAGAGAGCTTTACTACTGAGAAAAGGGAGGTCTCTGGCTCTCTTCCCTATATTTATGATGACCCATCGCCAACTGCTCTAACTGACTACACTGACTATGTGGTTGAATATCCAGTGTCTGGAACCACCCATACCTGCCCGGATTGCAATGAACTTGGGGATGTAGAATGCGAGACATGTGCTGGCAAAAAGGAGATTAAATGCCCGGACTGCGGAGGTAATGGTGTTCTGGAGTGCAATGCTTGTGACATGGGCTCCAACTCCTGCCCGGATTGTGATGGCAATGGAAAGCATACATGTATGTATTGCGGGGGAGAGGGCCAAACTGGCGGGTCAGGAAGAGGGAGATGGATAACGGTGATTGACAATAAAGGCACTCACTACGTGCATGAAAGCGGATATAGTGAAAGAAAATCCTGCTTTTTCTGTAATGGAAACGGCAAAGTTAATTGCGAAAGCTGTAATGGAAAGGGCTCCACAAGGTGTGAAAAATGTGGGGGCATGGGAAATCTGGATTGTAACAAATGCTCAACACAGGGAATAATAGTCTGCCCCGATTGCGTTGGCTCAGGCCGAGTAACATGCTCTCGCTGTGCAGGCCACACAAAAATATCTGAAGTTGACTATAAAATATGGACGTATAAGCATCATACCATGCAGGAGGTTAATGGGGATGTACCTGGAGATATTCGGGAGGATGAATACAAAGACCCTGAAATCGGTTCTTTGGAAATGGATAGCCTGCAAGCGTCTATTCCAGATCAACTGGAAGAAAAGGATACTGGCAACAGAATGTTTGCTTGGGCAAAGGCCCGGTACAGCGCATGGAACGTTCCAGGAGATAAGGTAATATTCCAGAGATTCCGGGCAAAACTTCTTCCAGTAACTGAGATTCATGTGAAATCTTCTGCGAATAAGGATGGCGCAACGGTTTTCAAGCTCTGGGCAGTCGGCGGAAAAAAGAGATCTCGGCTGCATGCCCAGGAAACCCCTGATGCGTTCAACACCTCATTCACTGGCCACAAGATGGCCTTCAGGTTTGCAGTGCTAGCAGAGATGTATTTCCTGACTCTCCTGATACTAAAGGCGTTCGACATCGGCATGCCACCTCTTTGATTTCTGCTTTAGCGTCGAGCAACCCCTTATCCAGATTGTTCTGTAATATACGGAGGCCTTCATTGTGACAACTACGATGTAAAATCGCCTGAGCAGAGTGACAAGCTTCTATCATTGTGCCAAAACGCTTTAGTTGAACCTCTGCATGCCCCAGATGAAGAGGTTGTGATATGTCGCTGGACTGGAAGAGAATTATTGCTCTCACGCTATTGGGTATGCTACTCACAATGCTATTGCCTTTTTTCCCCACCAACGAGTTTTTGCCGGGCGTTCAGGGAGCCAGCGGTTCATATGACCTGGTTCTCATAAACGAGTTCATGGCAGCTCCAAGCAGTGACTGGGATGGAGATGGTCTCTATGACCCGGCTGATGATGAATGGGTGGAGATGTTCAATCCAGGTGACCAGCCTGTCAATGTGACCGGCCTATGGCTTGGTGATGGCTCCTCTATGCGCCAGATCACAGGAAACGGCGCGATCCCTTCCATGGGCTTCCTGATGGTATTTGGTAGCGACTATGGCTCGCTTTCGCTCAATAACGGTGGGGATGATATTGAGCTTCGAGACACTGATGGCACTACCCTGGTAGAAAGCATCACCTATGGTTCTCAGAATAGTAATATCTCTGAAGGCAGGGAAACAGACGGTTCTACCCATTGGGTAAACTTTGCCGAGCCAACTCCAGGCGCGCGAAATCAGGACACTCCACCGACAATGAGCCTTTTAGGCCATTCGCCATCGAACCCTGAGGTTGGAGTTGATGTGATAATTGAGGCAAATGTCAATGATGATTTCATTCTTGCCAGCGTGGAATTGAATCATTCCATTGATGGCAGCCCCTGGAGCATCATCCATATGAAAGACGACGGGATCGCACCGGACGATAATATCGGAGATGGCATCTATTCGGCATCAATGCCTAGCCAGGCCGCAGGTATCGTTGTAGAGTATCGCATTGATGCAATGGATGATTCTGGACAGCTGACATCCAGCCAGGTCATGCAGTATGCCCACACCTTAGAAGCTCCTGATATTCTCATCAACGAGATCCTGCCCAAAGCCGGGTCGGACTGGAACAACGATGGTTTTTCAAACTACGATGATGAGTTCGCGGAGCTGTTGAACAATGGTAGCACCCTAGTAAACCTGGGAGGATGGGAATTGAAAGACCTCGCCAACTCGTATACTCTGGGTCTTGGAGTGTGGCTGGACCCAGGCCAGAGGCATGTGATGTTCAGAAGCGAGCTAGGCTTTGCCCTCAATGACTACAACGAGGTTGTGAGCCTGTTCAATGACACTGCTTCATTAGTTGATTCTTTTTCATACAGCTCTAGCATTCTGGATGTCCCATGGGGTGCCTGGCCTGAAGGAAGCGGGGCTTGGCAGCAGTTGGACCACCCCACACCAGGCAATGCCAACAGCTATCCCTACAACGCCCCTCCTGAGATCTCAAGCGTTGAGCTGGAGCCATTGATACCATCATCAACTGACTCCATCGAGGTTAGTGCCAGGGTTATTGACCCGGAAGAGAAGCTTACCCAGGTGAGACTTGGATGGACTATAGATAACGTGAGCTGGACATGGGTCAACATGACAGGGGATCCAGTATTCAGCGCATTCATCCCAGCTCATCCGCATGGCACCATTCTCAAGATATCCATCAAAGCTGCTGACGCATCCGGAAACATTTCCATTCATGATACAATGGCAGTTGAGGTAAATGATGTTGATTCTGCTCTCTTCATAAATGAGATAATGGCAGCTCCAGATTCCGATTGGGATGGCGATGGGGTCCAGGACAGCTACAGAGATGAATGGATCGAGATATTCAATGCTGGGGCCGCCCTTGTCAACCTGACTGGCTACGTTCTAGGAGATCCCTCATCGGATTGGGTCATCACCAATGGTTCGGTACCACCAGGCGGCTTCATGGTATTCTTCGGTTCGGACTGGGGCAGTGCCCTGACACTGAACAACGGTGGTGAGGCCGTTACCCTTATTTCACCAGACGGACTTCTTATAGACTCCAGAAGCTACTCGCCTATGACATCAGGTTGTGTAGAGGCTAGAGTACCAGATGGAAATAGGAACTGGGAGCTACTTTCGGAACCCACCCCAGGAGCACGCAACATTGATGAGCCTCCAGAGGTGCTTGATTTCGGCATCACTCCTCAGAATCCAGGCCCGGGCCAGGATGTTGTTTTTGCATTATCGGCCATTGATGATTACCCAACACTATCAGCTACATTGCATTATTCACTGGATAATATTACCTGGCTCCAGCTAGATATGCCTCTGAACAATGGAAGTTTTATGGCAGAAGTTCCAGGCCAGCCCCCAACCAGCGTTTTGGAGTACTACATTGAGGTGGTGGATGACCTCGGCCAGTTTGTCAAGCTTCCAGTAAACAGCTCTAGCCAGGTGTTCTTCTCGACAGATCCCCAGGTGATCATCAACGAGTTTATGGCCCTGCCCAAATCTCAAGATTGGGACGGGGATGGCATTCCTTCATCAACAGATGAGTGGGTGGAGCTTTTCAATGCTGGCTCCCAACCTGTTGATCTTAGTCGCTGGATCCTAGATGATCTGGCAGGAGGCGGCTCGTCGCCGTATACCCTGCCTTTTGGCACCCAGCTTGGCGCAGGAGAATATCTTGTTCTGGGAAAAGAGGAGACCGGCCTTGGCCTGAACAATGCTGGCGACGAGTTGAATCTGTACAATGAAATAGGGTGGCTGGTTGACAACCTGACCTATGATTCAGGGGAGTTTGATGTATCGTGGGGGATATGCAATAGCCTGCTAAACGCCATGCCTGACAATCTTTGCTCTTACAGCGATCCAACCCCTGGCCTTCCCAATCCTGACCCCTATCCAACCCTGCCCATTATTCTCTTGTCCAGCATCTTCTATTCTGGCCCTGAGGAATACGGCCTCATCACCATCCTAAATCCGGGGACCGAAGCCGTTGATATCTCATACTGGCGAATAGGAGATGGTGAGGGCACAGTTATCTTCCCGAACAGGACACTACTCGATTCTGGAGCTGAACTTACCCTTGCCTACTCTGGAGCTCTTGCCGAAGAGGTGACAGGCCATGCTGTTGACTTCGAGTACATGAACACCTCAAGCGTGCCTGAGCTCATTAGAGGGGAATGGCCTGTCCTGGCCAACAGCGGGGACGAGGTGTTTCTAAAAGACCCATGGGGCAGGCTGATAGATGCCGTTGTCTTCGGTAGCTCAGAGCGCATGGTAGAGGGATGGGCAGGTGAGCCCGTTCCCTGGCCAGGCAAAGGCAAGCTTCTAATCAGAAGAAGTGATACCGACACAAACAGTTTGGCTGACTGGACAGGCCTGGAAACATATAGCCTCGGAGGCTCTAACTTTGACCTTTTCACAACTACTGATACCTCGGTAACGGTGTTCTCCTCTCCAGACTCCTCGCACACCAGCATCATATCGCTAATCGACAACGCAACCACTTCCATCACTCTTGGGCTCTATGAACTTACCTCGCCCACCCTTACCGGTGCTCTGGCAGATGCACTGGACCGCGGGGTATCAATCCGCATCCTGATGGAAGGCAACCCAGTAGGTTGGAGCATGACCAATGGTGACCCTGACGATGATTATAGGAGTGAGCCGTACACACAGAAAGCCATGTTGACACAGCTTGATTCAAAGGGCGCCCGGATACGTTTCATGGTAACCAACCAGAGCTTGGGAGCACGTTACAATTACCTGCATGCCAAATACATGATCGTCGATTCCGAAAAGCTGCTTGTAGGCTCTGAGAACTTCAAGCCCAGTGGGATACCAAGCGACACCAGCTACGGCAACAGAGGCTGGTTCGCAGTTGTGAAAGACAGTGGAGCCGCCGGTTTCATGGAAGAAGTCTTTGCCCATGATTGGAACGGCTCTGGCTATGACATCGCGATCTTCAACGCCAGCAGCGATGTCTATGGGGCTCCGCCACAAGGATTCATTCTTGACACCAACACTCTGAGTTGGAATTATCAACCAGCTTTCAGCCCGTTCACTGCTGAAGGGGTGGATACATCGGTGATACTGGCTCCAGACACAACACTTCACGAAGATGCCATTCTTGGTCTTCTGGCATCGGCGCAGGACAGGATCTATGTGGAACTGCTGGATCTGAATCTGGAGTGGAACAGCGGTTCGCATTACTCCAATAACCTGTACCTTGAGGCGCTTATTGACGCTGCCGAACGGGGGTGCCGTGTCCTGGTGCTTCTTGATTCTCGATATGTTGATCCCAGCGACATTGCAGGCCTTGACAACCACGATGCAATGGTGGCCATAAACGACCTTGCAGCCCAGAAGGATCTTGACCTTGAGGCTCGTCTTGTGAACCTTGATATCTTAGGCCTATCCAAGGTGCATAACAAAGGGCTGGTTGTGGATGGCATGCGCGTCCTGATATCCAGCATCAACTGGAATCGCAACTCGGTCACAAGCAACAGGGAGGTTGCCCTCATTCTGGAATCCGAGGAGGTAGGCCAGTACTTCGAGAGGATATTCTTCTGGGACTGGAACAGGCCTCCGATTGTTGATTTAGGCAACGACCTTACACTAAGAACTGGCCAGTATCTAAGCCTGAACGATTCGACCTGTGTGGATGATGGTGTCGGAACCCTAACTTTTACTTGGGACATAGGCGATGGCGAGGTATACGTAGGCTCAACTCTAGATCAGGTATTCACAGAGCCAGGTATCTATGAGGTCACACTGACTGTAAGCGATGGGCAATATCTTGTGGCCGATTCCCTCACAGTTGTGGTTCACCAGACTCTTAGCAGGGATGCTGGGATATTCACCAATGGCCTATACATACTTGCGATGGTGTTGGTTGCGGCTGCTGCTGGAGTCGGCTTCCTCCTTTTGAGAAAAAAGCCTAAGGTAGATGATGGTACGCTTCAAAATCCAAAAAGCCCTGGCAATGTGGATGTGGCGGAGCTTGAAAGCGAAGATGAACCCGCTGTTATTGGCGAGGATGAGCTACAGGTTAAAAGAGAAGATGCCCCAGAGCTTGATAAGTAGGGTTGATCAGACCTCGACAAGCTCGTATTTTGTGCTACCCAGCCCAATCGCCTCTCCGTATTCAAGTATGTACCTGCCGCCGTAGGTTTTCTTACCCTCTCTTTTGTCCAGCAGATCCAACGAGGCCTTGTCGATCGCAACCGGGTCAAGTGAAGCCAACACTCCAAGGTCAGCATATTTAGGCTTCATGGGTTTTCCATAGCAATCGCAGTTCTTGGTAAGGTTCACTGCGAAATTGATGTAGATGTTCTGTTTCTCCAGCTGGGCAGCAAGTGCGTATTCAGCCACCTTTTCCTTGAAGGTCTTGGCAATCGAGGCCTTGAGCCAGTTGATCCCGATAGCCGCGCTTGGGCATACTGCCATGCAGGCAACGCAGCCTATGCATATGTCCTTGTCTATCTTGGCCTTCGGCCCTAGCTGAATAGCGTTCACAGGGCAGTTTTTTGCACACAACCCGCATGCGTTGCACTTGCGCGCTGTAACGGTAGGTTTGGCCTTGAGGTGTATAGCAAGCTTGCCACCTCGAGCAGCACAGCCCATCGCCAGCTGCTTGATGGCTCCTCCGTATCCAGCCATCATGTGCCCCTTGAAGTGGCTGATGACCAACAGCTGCTGAGCTTTGGCAATAAGCGAGCCGATCTTGCATGAGCTGAAATGCTTGCCATCCACCTCCACATCGGTGAACTCATTGCCGAACTCGCCGTCTGCGATCCTTACTGGCAACCTGGTAAAGCCATGGTCCTTTGCAAGTTGGATGTGCTTCTCACTGGTCATCCTCTCTCCCCGATACAGAACATTGGTATCGGTGAAAAACGACTCAACCCCTTTGCCCTCCAGCAGGTCAATGATGCCATCCAGGTTATCCGCACCAAGGTATGTGACATTGCCCTTCTCACCGAAATGAAGCTTCAGAGGTATGGGGCTGGACAACTCCCAGCTCGCCTCCTCCATTACTTTCTCCAGAACCTTAACAGAAGCCGCTTGGACAGCCTTAACATCATCACCGCTTCCGATCCCTGAGAAATACACATTGGGCATTGGTATCACCATCATTCCAGCCCACAGAGGCAGGCTTGTATGGGTATGCACATTGGAAGGATGATTAAAAAGATGTTTGGTAAGTGGCGTTAAATTTCTTCGTAGCTCAGTTAGGAAGCATGGCCGAGTTAGCAGTGGCGGGCCCATCCAAGCTGTCCGTTTCTTAGGTTTCTTCCTCGTGTCGCTTCCCTGAAATTTTTGTTATTCATATCAACATACTGATATGATTTAGCCATATTTGTATCATTATGATGATATGTTTATATACTGTTATAGCCCTGATATTACTATGCTTGAAAAGAACGAGCTGTTCAAGATAATGAGGGAACAGAATTACTGGCATGGGGCAGATCTCCCTGGAAATTACGTTCAGCGAGTAGCATATCTTGAAAACATGAACGAGTCGTTGAGCTCCAATTCGATAACTGTTGTTAAGGGGCCTCGAAGAGCTGGAAAGACCGTCCTTATCCATCAGACCATAAAAACCCTCCTAAAAAACAAGACAAAGAAGGAGCAGACACTTTATGTGAATCTTGAGGATTATCGATTCTACACCCATTATTCACTGGAGTTGCTTGAAGTTATACTCGACACCTATAGAGAGAAGATGAATCCAGATGAAAAGGCCTATGTATTTTTTGACGAGATTCAAAATATTGAGGGGTTTGAGCGCTTTCTTAGAACCAAGCTCGATCAATTGGACAACATCAAATTCATAATAACTAGCTCCAATGCGAAGCTGCTATCAAAAGAGCTCGGAACCCTTCTGACAGGTAGAATAACATCTATAGAGGTATTACCCTTTTCCTTTAGGGAATATCTTGATTTTCATAAGATAAAATTACCAGGTATGGATTATTTCGAGCTAGAACCTGAAAAGAGCAGGCTCAAAAAGATGCTAAACAGGTATGTGGAGTTCGGCGCCATCCCGGAGTTCCTATCCGAACCCAATTCCCACCAGAGGCTTGTGGAATACTTCGAGAACGTGCTGTTTAGGGATATTGTGGAGCGGTTCAACATAAGAAATGTGAAGCTCATCAAGGAGCTTGCGATCTATCTGGCCAGTAATGCGTCAAACCTCTATTCTGTGAACCGGATCGGGAGAACCTTCAATGCATCGGTCAATACGATACAATCATATCTTTTTGACCTTAACATGGCCTATCTTTTCTTCTATGTGAGCAAGTTCTCATATTCGTATAAGGATCAGGTCAGCTTCCAGTCAAAGAGCTATTGCCTGGATACTGGTCTATTGAATGCCATGGGCTTTAAGTTCTCTGAAGACAGAGGCCGTTTGCTGGAGAATCTGGTGTTCATTGAGTTGCTACGACGAGGGAAAGAAGTATATTATCACAGAGACCCAGCAACATCCAGAGAGTGTGATTTTATAATCAAGGGAAAGCTGAAAGTGGCGCAAGCATTGCAGGTCACCGAGTCTCTATCTAATGAAAAGACCAAGAAGAGAGAGCTCAACGGTCTAATCGATGCAATGGAGTGCTATAGCTTGTCGGAGGGGATGATCCTTACCGATGATGAATATGATGATGTTACTCATGACGATTTCAAAATAGCGGTCAGGCCAGTATGGTTCTGGCTATTGAACGAAATCGCTTAACAAAGTGTCCAGTTCCAGGGCTTATTCCACTGGTTATTATCATTGACATTGCCTTGTTTCAAGCAGCCTTATGGTATTGCCCCATCCCCTCTCCGACATCGGGAACTTTGTATGAGTGGTGGTGGCCAGTTTTGCAAGAAGCTATGTGGAGTTCGTAGCGTGGGCTTTGGGTTTGCGATGGCTTTAAGTCGTCAAGGCAAATTATCTATTTGATGACAAGGGAAGAATTTGAATTAGGCACTCTTCCGACAGTTGAGTATATCTGCGCGGCAAATCATTGGTATGAGCAGCATACTGCATATAATTCTCAAGGTAGCGGAATGATTTTGATTGAACGCCTTAAATTCATGTTAGAGAACATGCCAACCATGAATATCTCCCACACAGCCGCTTATCTTCTCAGGGGAATCGCTGGAATTCAGGCATTTTCAGATGGAAATAAAAGGACAGCAAGGTGGATAACGCTCGATTTCATGGGTAAAAATAATTTTTCCTTCAACATTCCAGCCGAAATAATGTATCATCACATGCTCAAGATCATCACCCTTATTGATGACGATTGTTTCTTATACGGAAGGGATGGAAATTGGCCATATCGAACCCTCAGCGACGAAGGGATATTGAAATTTGATGAGGCATA
>JAUVCJ010000244.1 GCA_030595765.1 Thermoplasmatota archaeon
GTTCGCAAGAGAAAATGCAGAGAGTGCGGATGCGACCTGGGTGATGTTGAGAGTGTTCATATCGTCAAACAGGGGGCATGGTGTGATAGATGCGCAGAGAGCTAGTGTTGACGGTTCATGTATTTTGAGGTGTAACATGAAAGAACATAAGAACAAAGAAATAAGGGAAAAAGTCCAGTTGAAGAGCAAGGAACTGGGGCACTGCATCTGCACACGCTCTGTAGGGGAGGGTGTAGTTACCTGTCCATGCCACGAGTTCATCGTGCTGGATGTATGCAAATGCGCAGGGGAAACGATTTCGCCCTGGAGCTTGAAAGAGAAGCTTGAAGGTAACACTCTCGAAGGTAATCTTGAGAGTGGGAAATTTGAACAGACAAGAGAAGAGAAATAGAGATGCAAAAGGAGGAATGGAACAATGAAAAGAATAAAAGCAAAGGAGCTTATTGAGAAGCTTGAGAACGAGGAAGATGGTAAGCACAGGATTGTGAAATTCACTGCCTCATGGTGTGGGCCATGCAAGAGCCTGTCAAAAGAATTAAAAGAAAGCGATATTGAAAACGAGTACAGGTATTCTGAATTCTACGAGGTGGATATCGATGATAAAGATAATAAGAAGCTCTGCAAGCTCTTCGGAGTGGACGGGGTTCCTGCCACTTTTATGGTACAGAATGGAGAGTTGGTGCATAGCTGGGAAGGATTCCAGGAAGGCATGATAGAAGAGATGCGCAGAGTGTTGGATGGGCTCTGCCCAGAATGCGGCAGTGCTGTAGAATACGACGATATCGAGGATCCAAAACAACTTCTAAGAGAGATCCGCAGGCAGAGCGCAACAGGGTTGACATTCGACGTTCTCGAAATGTTTTATGGCGACGAGATTGGTGAAGTTACAGCGGAATTTGCCTGTGAGGTTGAGCTTACTGGAGCCTACATGGGTGATGAGGGGCTGAACATTCTTCTCCGCGTGATCCGCGAGCGCTGGGATGAAGAACTAAATGAAAAGGCTCATGAAATTCTCGAAGATAGAATACATGATGAGCTGCTCGACATACTTCCAATGCTGGAGCAGGTTGAATACACCCCCCACATCTGGATTGTCGGAAACGGCGATATTGTGGCATGAAAAATCTAAAAAAGCATGGGTGTTGAGCATTGCTTTTGAAAGAACTGAAATGGAAAGAATAGAGCCCTACCTGGAATGCCCTTTCTGCAAGTTGGGACCCATTGATATGGACATCGAAGAGAATGAGAAAGGTTGGTCCGAAGATGGCTTCAGCTGGAAGGATAACACCCTTCAATGTGTGACCTGCAACCAGTTGTTCAGGCAGCGCTTCATTCCAATCCTTGCCATTGAAGAATACGAGGATTATGTTGATCCATGGGGAATGTGCTTAGCCTGCAACGAAAGAGTGAAATTGAACAGGGGGGAGTTCTCCTTCTACATATCCAGACCGACTAATTACTGGGAGAATACCTATGGTGCAAATTTTAAGATGGCAGTGGATTATTTATGCCCTGGTTGTGGTATGGAAGGGATAGTCATCTACAAGGCACTGGAAAAAATGGAGGCAATAAATGACTAAAGAACCAACAACCTACTCACACTCCCGTCTGAACACCTTCAGAACCTGTCCATACCAGTACAAACTACGTTACATCGATAAGATCAGGGCCGGACTTGAAGGCATAGAAGCATTCATGGGCAGTCGAGCCCACGAAGCTCTTGAAACTCTCTATTCGGAATTGCTAAAAGGAAAGATGCTCGACCCTGAAGAGCTAATTGACCTCTTCTTCAAGTACTGGAGCCAGAAGATGCATGATGGTGTTGTCATAGTACGGGACTACAACACCGAGCAATTCTACATCGACCTGGGAGCAAAAGTGCTGGCTGATTATTACATCAAGAATCATCCATTCAATGATGGAGTTACACTCGGTCTGGAACTGAGGGTGGAGATCCCATTGGGTTATGGCTCTGATGCGAAGTTTGCTGGAATTGTTGACAGGCTTGTCAAGTACGAGGACGGCAGATTCGAGGTTCAGGACTACAAAACAAGCGGCAGGCTCCCAAAGCCCCAGTACTTCGATATTGACCGCCAGCTTGCCCTATATCAAATTGGCATCGAGGCACTGTATCCTGAAGCCGTTGGCAACACAGAGCTGGTCTGGCACTACCTCCAATTCGGAAAAACCATCCGCTCGAAGCGAGGCCCTGGCCAACTGAAGGATGTGATGCGCGACACTGTATCCCAGATAGAAGAAATTGAGGCCGCAACCAGGTTTGACAGGAAGAAGTCTGGGTTGTGCCCATGGTGCAGTTACAAAGAGATATGCAAGGCAGAGGCCGCTTTGGATTGATTGATAGAATATGGAAGGGATATGAGGATGAACAAGGAAATGGAAAAGCGCAAGGTCGAGTTGAGCCACGAAGAGTATGTGCAGTGGCTGGAAGCTGAGGTCGAAAGAATAACAGAGGAATTTAATTGCTTCAAAAAGGAAGCGTTAAGAGAGATCATCACACGCAATGAACGGATTATCGAGCGGAACAAGCGAGTAATGGAATACAATGAGAAAATCGTACATGCAAATGATTTGATGCTGAAGGCTGCACATGATTAATCGTTGAGTGTGCTCATCTTCAATTTACCACATTGGGTTATAAGTGAATTCCAAATCTCAAGTGGAGTTTTCATCTCCCCATCTGAGTCTTCACTACCAAACGCCTTAGGTAAGTCAAGAGGTATGCTGGTAAGTTCCACATCTTTGTAATCATTGCCGAAATCTTCAAGTTTGATTCTACCATTATGACTTTCAGGCTCTAAATGAATAAACATCGCATTTCTTAGTGTGCTTTCGCCGCCTGCTTCCTTGTCCTTTAGGACTATCGCAAGGGCATAGATTATCATCTGGTAATAGTCAGAGGTCGTAGGCTTAGATTTATATTTTGCATCAACCACGCAGATAACCTTACTCGTATCGTTTTTGTTATCCTTTACAACAATGTCTGGATAGGATTCTTTCTTACCGTTGTCAATACCAATGATTTCGTCAAGGCTTAAATTGTAATGATACACCACTTCATGATATGGGTTTATTTCTTTTACTAGACCATAAGCCAATTTTTCAAAAATTACGTTCATGTCTATAAGG
>JAUVCJ010000270.1 GCA_030595765.1 Thermoplasmatota archaeon
ATTCAAGCTATGTTAGATACTGGGCAAAAGACCATGACCTGGAGGTCACCCACCTGGTGACGGTATTCTCACAGAACCCCCATTCATACATGTATCAGAGCGCAGGTGTGGAACTGACCAGCTCTCTTGCAGAAGCTCTTAATATCCCACATATTGAGGTTTTAACCCAGGGAGAAAAAGAAAAGGAACTGGAGCCTCTCAAGGATGCTCTAAGTTTGCTGGATATCGATGGTTTTCTATCTGGTGCGTTGCGCTCAACATACCAAAAGGAGCGACTTGAAAGGATTGCTCAAGAACTGGGAATCGAATGCATTTCCCCGATCTGGATGAAGGATCCGATTGAGCATCTGGAAAGCATGCTAGACGGCACATGGGACATTCGCATTGTCAGGGTATCCTGCATGGGTATGGGAGAAGAGTGGCTTGGAAGGAGGCTTGATGAAGAGACCCTGGCAGAGCTCAAGGAGCTGGGCATAAAATACGGCATCAACATCGATGGTGAAGGCGGAGAGTACGAGACCATCGTCTTGGATGGCCCTGATTATCCAGCCAAGGTTCAGATCGTAGAGGCAAAGCCAAGCTGGCACAGGGATTGGGGAGTTCTGGACATCCTCAAGACAAAGATCGTCAAGAAATTCTAGTACGACTTCTTAACTGAAGCCAGACATTTTTTTAATCTTATCTCCAGCATTGCATTTTTCATAGTTTTGCAATGTAGTGCACCCCGGAAGTATTAAGTACGAATCACCTATTACAGCTATTGTCCGGCACAGGTCGGACAAAGGATGTCAATCCGCCATTAAAAGGTGACTGCATGGACCCATCAAACGAAAAGATCACCATACGGGTGCCAGTCCGTTTCCTGAAACAGATCGATTTCCTGGTACGGATGGACGACTTCTCATCCAGGTCTGAAGCAATACGTGCGGCCATTCGTGATATGGTCGGTGAGCGCGTGGAGCTTGTGATGGACAAGCTGGGAAAGATGGAAGAGGCCAATAAGACCTACGCAAAGATGACGGCCTTTGAGACCGATGTCCTGAAAAAATAGAATTACTAATTGGCGAAATGTCAGGGATGGATGCACTCGGGGGCTTTTGCCCCCACTCCATTCACACCCGAACTCACATTCAACCCTCCCCCCCCTTTTATTTTTTTGTTTTATTCTCAAGCAACTGCTATCAAGAAAAAAGAATGAATTAGACAAGAGATGATGATTGAATCGAGAAAGACAGAAATTGGGTTATAGGTGAGCTAACTAGAGGGCAAAAACATGAGCCAGGGATAGAGCCATAGGCGAACTGAGTGGAGTAAGGCCTAAATCAATGCAGAAGAAATAATGCGCTAGGCATGGGCAAAACATGGGTAAAAATGGAATAAAACTGATTGTATGAAAACAGATACGATAACAGAGGCCAGGTACAACAGGAGTTACAGCTCAATTTTTGCTTTGAGCCGGTCGTAGGTGTCAATGCTTATCTCGCCTCTAAGAAGCTTGTCGTTAAGCTCGTAGATCTTGGAGATACCAGTGGTTGGTTCTTCCTTCTTCTTGCTGGACTTGTGCATCTCAGTCCTGGTGGTCTTGGTTGCATTTGGGTTCTTTTTGCGTGTAACTGTGCGGGTTACTGTTCGTGTGACGTGTTTTGGCATCGGGGTTTCAATAGGAGGCTTCAAATATAAGGTTTGGCTTGACGAAATCCGACAGAGCGAATGTTCATGTCGACAATTACCGTAATCAACTTCGATGTCTGGCTAGGGTCCCTATTGACCACAAACTATATATAGGGATTACATAATGAGAAATATGGGTTGGGATAACCATGAATAAAACGGTTTCTGTACTACTTCCAGCATTAAATGAGGAAGAAACCATAGGCAAGGTCATTGATGCCCTACCAGTGGAAACACTGAAAGAAATGGGGTACTCCACCGACATAATGGTGGTTGATGGCCACAGCACCGACAGGACCAAGGAAATTGCCTTGGAGAAGGGCGCCAGGTTTATCTTCCAGAAAGGCGGCAGAGGCAAGGGATGGGGAGTGCGAACAGCATTCGAGCACTTCAATGCCGATTATCTCTTTATGCTAGATGCTGATGATACCTATCCTCCAGAGTATATCATAGCCATGCTCAAGCTCATGGAGAAAGAGAATTATGATTTTGTTCTTGGCTCCAGAATGGCAGGAACTGTACTGCCAGGTGCCATGAGCGGCCTGAACAAGATGGGCAACAAGCTCCTGACCGGAACTGCAAACCTGCTTTATGCCAATGGTTCACGCACTTCTGACCTTTGTACCGGCCTTTGGGGATTCAATGCCCACGTACCTAAAGAGATACTCAAGACCTTAACAGCCAGTCATTTCGAGATCGAGGCTGACATGTTCATCCAATGCATGAAAAGGAAGTACCGCCTTGGCGAGGTACCCATTGTGTATCGAAGGCGGATAAATGCTTCCAAGCTCAACTCCATCAAGGCCGGTGG
>JAUVCJ010000199.1 GCA_030595765.1 Thermoplasmatota archaeon
TCGAAAGTCTATAAGCCTTTCTTCGCAACTCCGGCGCTGTGCTCTGGATGTTCATCCAGCGCGCATAGCCGGAGCGAGGCATCTGACCTCCCCACACCTTCATCGACTGCGCTGAGCCTTCATGCACTATGCGCCCTCCCCCTACTACTCGTCGCTGGTCGGCGAATGTTATTAGGAAACTGGCCACAAAAAGCTATGTCGGTTCGATTATAATTTTTCCCTTCGAGGCTTTGACTGATACCTCATCACCCACGTGTAAATGAACTACATCGATGATTTCTTTTGGAATTCGTATTGCAAGGCTTCCTCCAGCTTTGAAAGCCTTTCGTCTGAAAAGATCTTGCAGTTTAGCATACTCATCCTCATCAATCCAATCCTCATTACACTTAGGGCATATTTCCACAGATGCAAATATTCCTGGTTCAATTTCCTTCTTTTCTTTGTTCATCTTTGTATCACATGTTGGACATGTTATCATTCTTCATCACCTCCCTCTATCGTTATTACCCAGAGGGTCTTCTGTCGAATTGTGAATATGATTCTAATCGTATCATTGCCAATATCTCTCTGGATTATGCCGATGTTGCCATCTTTTTTGGGTTTCTTTACCATTTTTCCAGTTTTGAGGATATGGCGGAATTCGTCCATGGATAAATCAAAACGCGTTATCAATCTCAAAGCTGCATGTTTCTTCATTTTGATTGGAAGCGTATGAATATCCATAGGAGCACATATCCATTATGTAGATATAAAGTATATATATTTGTTCATCAACGTGTTGGAACAATTATTGTGGCCAGAAGAATAGCATTCGCCTCCTCTAAGTCACGTACCCGCACTGAAGTATTGCTTCGAAAGTCTATAAGCCTTTCTTTGCAACTTGGTTGCGGTACTCTGGCTCGTTGAGCCAGCGTTCCTCACACAAGCGAGGCATCTGACCTCCCCACACCTTCCGTTTCTCCGCTGAGCCTATAGGTACTTTGTACCCGCCCCCTTCTGCTCGAAACGGGTCGGCGAGAACTCAGTATTGAATTTCAATCAGCTGATTGTGATAATTATCTCATTTGAGAATGATGTGTTATATGGCCATTGGGGTGGAGTTCTAAAAGGAAATGGCCACAGCAGGGGATTATTATACACACCCCAGATATAGTATGTGCCAGACTCTTTTTCTTCATCCCAGAATATATATGTTCCATTCTCATAATGGCCATAAGACCCTAAAGCCGTGCCAAATTGATGTGATTTTCCAGGGAGAAGTGTTCCCAATGAGGCATTTCCTCTAAAAAATAGCACCTCTTCGTAGTTATTTGGCCCTCGGACATATAGCGTCATAGTATAACCAATTGGAGAAATACTCTCATTGGCATGATTTGTGATGTTCGCTGAAAAACTAACATGGTCTGATAGTGGATAATTATCTTTATCGAAATTCAATACTATGGAAACATTTGGGTCTTTAATAGTGGTGTCTTCAATAAGGTATTCATGAATCTGGGGGCTCTCTTCAGAAGTTAATAACCAAAATATCCCAATCGATGCCATTGAAACAGCAATGGCAACTAAAAGAATTTCTACCTTATTCAATATCTTTCCTCCACGATAGAGTTCTCGCCTCTCTTAAGTCACGTACCTCGTACTAAAGTACGAGGCCTGTACGCACACGCATATGCACACAATTGCATATATACATAAGCAGCCCCTTGAAGTTTGGGGTGCGCACAGCCCTCTAACTAGTTTGCACATTTGTTCATAACACTCGATACATGCAGTACCTGCCTCCCTATTTCCTCCTTCCCCATTTCGTGCATTTGCCCAGGCTTCAAGCGGGCGGGGAGAGGACAGGCGGCGGGCCGCAGGAAAACGACTGAAATGAGTTTTTCCAGGCAAGATGCCAAAGTGTTACTATTCTTATCCGCTCAATCCCCCATGGATCGATGTCGCCGCCTTCCTTCCAGCGCCCATTGCCTCGATGACTGTTGCCATTCCTGTGACGATGTCGCCACCGGCCCAGACTCCGGGCTTGGAGGTCCTACCGTTCTCGTCGGCCTCGATGTATCCCCATTTGTTGAGGTTGATGTCTGGTGTGGTCTTTGTGAGCACAGGGTTAGCTCCACTGCCAATAGCGATTATTACAAGGTCGGTCTCGAACTTGAACTCAGAGCCCGCAACTGGGGTGGGTCTGAGTCTTCCACTAGCATCAGGCTTTGAACCCTCAAGTGTCATCTTGATGCACTCCATTGCACTGACCATGCCGTTCTCGTCTCCCTCGAACCCTATGGGGTTGGTTAGCAGGTTGAACTGGATGCCTTCTTCTTCAGCGTGGTGGATCTCCTCATTCCTTGCAGGAAGTTCAGCTACTGACCTGCGATAGACGATGTATACGTTATCAGCGCCAAGCCTCAGCGCAGTCCTAGCTGAATCCATCGCAACATTGCCGCCGCCTATCACGCAGACGTTCTTGCCCCTGATAATTGGGGTGTCATACTCAGGGAACAGGTATGCTTTCATGAGGTTGGCGCGTGTAAGGTACTCGTTGGAGGAGTATACCCCTCCAAGGTTCTCGCCAGACAGGCCCATGAAGTTGGGTAGACCTGCACCGACCCCAAGGTACACTGCATCAAAGCCCATCTCACCAAGCAGTTCATCCACCATTATGGAGGTTCCAACAGCGCGGTTCAGTTCCATCTTCACTCCAAGGTCTACAAGATAGTCTATCTCCTTCTCAACGATGGCCTTTGGCAGCCTGAACTCGGGAATGCCGTACATCAGAACCCCACCTGGCTTGTGAAAAGCCTCGAAGATGGTAACGTCATATCCCAAAAGTATCAGATCGCCAGCGACTGTAAGCCCTGAAGGGCCTGAACCGATGACCGCTACCTTCTTTCCGTTGGCCTTGGCCTTTTCAGGCAGCTTGATCAGATTATTCTCTCTTTCGTAATCAGCAGCAAATCTCTCAAGCCTTCCTATGGCAACTGGCTCCCAGCGCTTGCCAAGTATGCATTTGATCTCACACTGGGTTTCCTGGGGGCAAACACGTCCACAGACCGCTGGAAGTGCGTTTGTCCTCTTTATCTCCCTTGCGGCAGCTGCAAACTCACCAACCGACATTAACGCAATGAATCCAGGTATGTCCACACTGACAGGGCAGCCATCAACACAAAACGGCCTTTTGCAATTGAGACACCTTTTAGCCTCAGCGATGGCCATCTCTGCTGTGTAGCCCTTTGGAACCTCTCCAAAGTTCTTCTTTCTCTCGTCGGGGTCATGCTCAGGCATTGGGGTGCGCTTCTTCCTGGCATCCATGTCGCTCATTGGATCCCCTCCTTTTCCATGTAGCTATCAAGTGAACATTTCTCCTCTTTATGGTATAGCTTGTGTCTGGACAACAGCAAGTCCCAGTCTACAAGATGCCCATCGAACTCAGGGCCGTCCACGCAGGTGAACAGCGTTTCCTCTCCAATTTTGACCCTGCAACCGCCGCACATGCCTGTGCCGTCTATCATTATTGAATTGAGGCTAACTATTGTCTTGACCTCAAAGGGTTTAGTTGTCAGTGCGCAGAACTTCATCATTATTGCTGGGCCAATTGAAAAGACACATCCGATGTTCTCTTTTCCTTCTCTCTCGATTATTTCCTTCAATGGCTCTGTTACAAGACCTTTCCTGCCGAATGACCCGTCATCGGTGCAAACAATGTGCTCGTCTGATACGCTTGCAAGTTTCTCTGTCCAGAATAATAGGTTCTTGTTCCTGGCGCCTTGAATGGATATGACCCTGTTCCCAGCAGCCTTCAGTGCCTTGGCAATAGGGTAGATGGGAGCGGTCCCAACTCCGCCAGCCACCATGATGACGGTGCCGTAGTTCTCAACCTCAGAAGCGTGACCCAAGGGGCCAAGGAACGCATGCAGGTTGGTGCCAATATCGAGGTTCACAAGCTTGCGAGTGGAGGTTCCGACTGCCATGATCACCAGGGTTATAGTCCCTTTCTCGGCATCGTAGTCCGCAACTGTTAAGGGAATCCTCTCTCCCTTTTCGTCCGGCATTACAACCACGAAATGGCCAGCTCTTGCCTTTTTGGATACGAATGGTTCATCAATAACCATCTCATATATGTCCTTGACAAGCTCTTTTAGCTCGATTATTTTGGTCATTCTTTTTCCTCCAGCGCACGTGTTTCCCCTTCCAGATATACAAGCTTCCATCATCCAGTCATTCAATGGCTCCGTTGCCATTTTGACAGGGCTTGAGGCATGCATAAGTCAGGGAATTGGTGAACCAATCGAGGTGCATATAAAGATGTCGTATAGTGGCCTTTTCTTCCCCTAATTAGCC
>JAUVCJ010000209.1 GCA_030595765.1 Thermoplasmatota archaeon
CAGTCATGAATATGCCCTCCTGAAGGGGAAAAAGATATCATGCCTGAAAGATATAAAAAACTTCGCAGACGTGATTCGCCATTTTTATCCATTATTTTTTCAAGCTAAGCTGGAAGATAACCTGACCCATCCCTGATCCATCCTTGATCCATCCCATATTCACCCCCAATGGTTTTTTATATTGAATTGGCCAATCCGCTGCCGGTTAGAATGGTTGTCAAAGAAAAGCGGGGAAGATACAGATACGTTGGTTTCTACATAGAATCCACCACAGAATTCTCCCGTTCACCTGTGAAAAGAGCGGTATATTGGGTATTGGGTCGGAATATCCGTGGCCTATTCACGCATTTTGAGAATAATCGAGGTATCGTGAAGTGCCCTCTGGCAGACATGAACATGGTCGTCAAAGCCCTTCGGTCCATGAATCGGGTGGGGGGCAAGGAAGTTCGAACCACACCTCTGACCTCCAGCGGCACCATCAAACAGGTGAAGTTACGCTTGAAGACCCATGAGGCGCAATTGAAGTTGAATGCTCCAGAGTTGAATACTCCCGAAGCATTATTCTGAATACACCTGAGCTGAATACCCCCGAAGCATGATTGAATGATCAGGGTGCCAACATGGATAGCTTGATGGCAGATGGCTAGAAGGTAGAGAGTTAGCATTAAGATCGGGCTACATTTTTGGGCCGAGAGGCCCCATGCCCGTGTCCCTGTCTGTTTCTTTCTTGGTTTCAGGTTCAGGTCTCTTCGAGCTTTTTACCTCGCCTTTTTGAACCTTTCCTTTGCCAACCTCTCCGCTTTTTATGGGCGTGAGGGTCATTGGCTTGCCCACAGGAACTTTTGGCTTACGAAATTGGAGGTAAAGGATTATTCCTGCCACAGCAAATACCGCAACAACTAGGATCAGGAGTATCATGGTGGATGACTGGTCATCCGGATTGGTGGCTGTTTTGGTTAGAACTGTGATGCTTATGCTTGCGAGGTTATCGCTTACATCATCATCGCTTGGAATGGATGACACGATCTGGGCGAAAAGCAAATGCTCGCCAACAGTGGTATCATACCAATCGAAAATGGCGATACCAACACCATCCTTGACAATCATGCTTATAGTAAATGGATCATCAAGGAGGTCGACATCGTCATTGCCGGTGGGGTCCCCTTCGTAGAGCTTGACAATTACATTTTCGGCATTGACCACTCCGTCGTTGTGGATTGTGATGCTTAGAGTTATCTTCTCTCCCACTTGGATCTGTGTCCTGTCCTTTGAAAGCTCAAAGTCAGTTGCACTTAGAGAAAGAGCAGGTAGCCCTGTGAAAATGATCTGGAACGTGACCACATTGTTAAGCTCGTCGCTCTCATCCTCGCTCACGTCCTCAATTTTCAGGTCAAGGTCCTTGGTCCCGATCTCGCTCAGGGTATTTTGCCATATCATTTCTACGAATCGAATATCGCCAGCAGGGATGGCCTCGAAGTTTTCCGAAGCCAGCAAGTCGCTGGTTCCTTCTCTATAGAGCATCAATGTCCCTGACGCGCTGGTTCCTCCAAGGTTTCGGAGTGTGACCGTAAAAGAAACCTCTTCGCCTGAGTTGGGGCTGGTAGGGGTAAATGTCACATCCACCAGAGCGATGGAGAGGTCCGCATCTGTGATCGTGTTGACAGTCATGGTAGTGGTGTTCTCACCTGCCATTTCGTTTCCAGCATCCAGAGACACTTCCACCTCGTAATCTCCACCAAGCTGGGGTGAGGAGAACATGATCGAATATAGGCCATTTGCATCGGTTTGGACCGAACCAACACTTCCTACGGTCTTAACCGAAACGGCTAAAGTGGTGGCTACAACCGGCTCGCCTGTGTTGTAGCTAGCAATGCCAGAGAGGGTAATGGATTCATCAGGGTTTATCGGGTTGATGTCCAGATCCATGGTGATGTCGATGTACAATCTCACGTTCAGAACCTCTAGAGTCCTTTCTGATGGGTCGGACCATGAGATGCCATCATCATCGCTACCCCGGGCCCAAAGGGTATGAGGGCCGTTCTTTGCAGTTGTTGTATTCCATTCAAGCACCCACCCCCCCTGAAGAGCCGCAGGCATCCAACTGCCGGAGTCAACCTTCACCTGTACGTCTGTGACCGTATCTCCCTCTTTGTCGAACGCTGTAAGCTGGATGGTTACCAGGCCTGAGACCTCTGCACCGGAAGCAGGAGAGTCGAAAGTGATCTCTGGTGGGGCATTGTCCACCATTACCTCGATGGTGCGCTCTGTCCAATTTCCGGAGTTATCTGTAGCTCTGACCTTGGCAACGAAATTTCCTTGTGATGAATAGCTATGAGCTACATTCCCACCGGTCACTCCCGTGCTTACATTGTCCCAGTCGAAACTGTCGTCTCCATCAAAATCCCACTGGTACATGGCAATGAAGCCGTCCTCATCGCTTGCAAGCGCAGTGAAGTCGACGGTGTCACCTACCATGGCCTGGCCTGGCTCGGCAGATATGGAATCTATCTTTGGTTCAACACTGATGATGAGCAGTTGAATGGATGTTGAGTGATTGGCGCCAAGCCAGTCCGTAACTCTAAGAGTAAGGGTGAATAGCCCAGCATCATCATATGTGTGTGAGATGAAACCATTAACCTGCGGTAATGGGGGTGGAGGGTTTGTCTGGGTCAGATTGCTCCCATCCCCAAAATCAAAGAAATATGATTGAATATCGGCAGGCAAATAATAGTCTGGGTCGTATGATTCGTTGCCATATAGGGTAATGGTAGTCCCGCTCATCGCAGCGGTTCTACTGGTGGATAGGATCGCGACAGGAGGGACATTGGCGATGGCTATGGTCACAGTAGTCGTATGGTTCTGGCCAGCAGAGTCCACCACACGCAGAGCAATGGTGGGAAAACCTATTTCGGTGAATGCGTGATATACGATGGCTCCTTTGGCATCTACATCGTTACCGGGGTCGCCATCGTTGTCCCAAGTTGTGGAGGGATCTCCATCATTGGGAGCATCCTCAGCAGAGTTAAAGTCCCAGAAGTATCCAACGATAGGCCCTTCCAGGTCGCTGGAGCCTGTTCCATTGAACTTGACGGTCTCATTCACATAGAAGCCTGCAAGGCTGCTAGGCTCGTCTATGACGGCCTCAGGAAGCTTGTCATTTGTTATTGTGAGGTTAAGGTAGGAATAAGTGGAGTTATGGGCCCCGTCATTGGAACGTACCGAGATATTGACCGTCCCGTCCTCAAGCATGCTGGAGTCCCAGTCATAGGTCCAGTTAACGTTTGCATTCGAGTCAGAGCTTTGCCAGTTTGCTGAAGGCACTTCCAGCCAGTCTCCTTCATTGAACCGTATCCATACGGATGTCACGTTCAGATCATC
Organism: Thermoplasmatota archaeon; assembly: GCA_030595765.1. Taxonomy (GTDB): domain Archaea; phylum Thermoplasmatota; class Thermoplasmata; family JAUVCJ01; genus JAUVCJ01. The sequence continues at coordinate 3,379 of JAUVCJ010000209.1, forward strand.
GTCACCGATCGAGTCGGAAGCCGTGCCATTAAGCTCGATTGTGCCGTTCATATCCAGGCCAGCCAGGGTATCATTGATCCAAACTAAGGGTGCTGAGTTTCCTCTGATCGTTCCAGACAGGATGTTGTTTGTCTCATCTGTCTCGTTGACCTCGTTATGCGGATCGAGTAAGATCTTGTAGGGGCTGTTACCCTGCTCTGCAGTCCAGAAGAGAATGGCCATACTTTCTTCGCCTGCTCCAAGGACCGAGAAGAAATCCTCATCCACGGTTGTTCCGTTAACGACCAGGCTAACCAGTACATCTTCAGCTGAATCTGTACCCATGTTCGCAACATCCACTCTGAACAGAACTTCCTCTCCAACCAATGGTACATCTGCTGATACATCCAAATTCAAAAATGATAGGTCATTGTTGCGAGGTGTTAGATCAACAGCAAGATACTGGTTGCTATCCATCGACACGTTCTGAGCCTTGGGGTTTAGCCCAATAGCACTCACTGTGATGTTATGAGGGGTATAGACTGTTGTTCCAGCATTCTGCTTTAGCTTCTGTGTCAATACCAGGTTCTCCACCAAGCCATTGGCATTGGTTGTGAAGTTCTCGTCATAGCTTGCATTATCC
>JAUVCJ010000021.1 GCA_030595765.1 Thermoplasmatota archaeon
AATACTCTTTTTTTCATTTTGTTATCGCTCATGGCTCTATTTCTCATAATTCACACACTCCTGAATATCACGAGCAACTATATTGGTCGTGGTATATATCAAATTTTACTAGATATTCTCTAACATTACAAATATCAGCATCACAAAACACCATTTAGATGGTCTAGAAAGGCACAAATATACCTGGAGCCTTGGTTGGGCCGTGAACGTAACAACCCTGCGCAAGGATTTTCCAATTCTCAACAGACCCGAGCCTCCAGTATACCTGGATTCAGCCTGCACTACTCTGAAGCCACAGCCGGTGCTGGATGCTCTGATGAAGTACTACACCGAATTCTCTGCATGCGCAGGAAGGTCTGCTCACGCCCTCGGGACACAGGTATCGATGGCAATTGACGAGGCCAGGGCAAGAGTAGCTGGCTTTATTGGGGCAACTGATGCTGGTCAGGTCGTGTTCACCAAGAACGCAACTGAGGGGTTGAACTTGGTGGCTGCTGGGTTCCCATTTGAGAAGGGAGATAGAGTGCTGCTTGGGCAGTTCGAGCACAACTCCAATCTTGTGCCATGGCATCGTTGTCAGGAAAGACTGGGCCGGAATGATGGCCTCAGGATGCTGGAACCCATCCCAATGAACAGCGCTGGTGAAGTGGACATGGATGGATATATCAAGGCGCTTGAGAACGGTATCAGGATGGTGGCGTTTTCAGGAACTTCAAATCTTACTGGCGTAACTCAGCCCATCAAGAAAATGGCCAGGATAGCCCACGAATACGACACGTTGGTCCTTCTGGATGGGGCTCAGTACGTTCCGCATCATCAAGTTGATGTAAAAGAACTGGAGGTGGATCTAATGGCATTCTCCGGACACAAATTGCTCGGGCCCACTGGCATCGGTGTTCTATGGGGGCAGCCTGAGGTGTTGGAACAAATGGAACCGCTGGTGGCAGGCGGCGGCTCCATCAGAACCTCGGGCTTTTCCGGTCACGAACTATTGGAACCGCCAGAACGATTTGAAGGTGGTACCCAGAACCATGCTGGTATCCTTGGCTTGCGTGCTGCGCTGGATTATCTGGAAGCTGTCGGCATGGACAACATTCAGGAGCACGAGACAAAACTAAACCGTATCCTTACAGAAGGAACAGCTGGCCGGGCCGGGCTTAAGATACTGGGACCAAAAGACCACGAGAAAAGAGGTGCCATCTTCAATTTCGCAATGGACGGGTTCGATCATCACGACATGGCACTGGCTCTGGAAGCTAAAAGCAATATAATGGTTCGTTCAGGCCATCATTGCCAGCATACCTGGTTCCATGAGAATAACATTCCTGGCTCCACTAGAGCTTCTGTTTACCTGTATAATTCCGAAGAAGAGATGCGATTATTGGTCGATACCCTGGAAAACATCAGCAAAAACCTGCCAAAGAAATGATTCTGGCAAGCTGTGTCAAACCCCTATCATCACGCCTAGCACTATGCCCTTTATAGCGGAAAGTGCTGAGAGAGCGGCCAGGTAGCTGGTCCTGGGGTTGTCCGGGAATGGTAGGTTGCATATATGGGTCTCCATTTCACCAAAATCTCCTTTCACAACCAGGGTGTGAGTATTTCTGGTGGTCTTCGGGTCTGCTATTACCTTGACAGATGTTGCATCAAAACCGATGCCGGCCAGGCTGACCAGGGCTGCAACGTTCACATTCTTTGGGAATAGCTTGATCGATTCCCTTGCAGAACCTTCAAAGAGAACAGTCTGGCCTTTTAGGCCAGTGAGGTCCATCCCAACAGTTCTGGCAGCGTCCTGGAGGGATGCCGGTGGTTTGACAGATGTAAGCTCCACCGAGCTGATGGCAGCACCAGATGCAGATAGGATGGCATCCACCCCTGCCACGGCTCCAGAGGGTAGGAATATGCGGCCGCTCCTGGCATCATTACTATGATTGAAAAGACGTTCTCGAAACTCGTCATCCGCCAGTGCCCCGATGCTCATTATTAACAGGTCTTTGCCATCAAGCACGATTTTCTCGGCAAATTCAAATACAGCACGCTGCGAGGCAGCCTCTACTACAACATCAACAAGTTCGAGCATCTCGGATAGGTTTCTGGTCGCATGCACCTTTTCTCTGTCCCTGGCAAGCTCCACGCATTGCTCATGGGTGGAATCCAGCAACGCGATCCCAGTTACCTCATCCATTTGCTCCAAGGGTTCGATGAGGGTGGTGCCGATGCTACCGCAGCCTATGATGCCTATTCTCATCGGCAGCCGGTTAAAAGGTACCGGCTAATAATACTTGGGCTTACTTGGCCTAAAGTGATAAGATAATTAGGTTATCCAGATAACCGGGAAAGGTCACTACTCCGTACTGATCTCAGACCCTTTTGCTCGAACAGTTCCTCAAGCTCTCTCAGCTTTGGCTTTTTCATGATCTTTCGATGGAAATATACCATGCTGGCTTTAGGCGTAGCCTCGATCAACTTATCCACCATGTCAGCATCCAGGTGTTCCAAGGCGTAGGATGGCACCATGTGGCCAAATGAGATCTTAAAATCTCTTACAAGGTCGGAGAATCTAGGAGCGTAATGCCCCCCTCCAACACCTATTGCAACTGGATAATCATGAGAGGCCATAGATATCGGAGCCATTGAGAGAATAGTTTTGGCAATCACTTCCGCTGCATCCTTTCTGGGCCACTGGCTCTCATCACTGCCGATCTCAATGAAGAGTGCCGGAGTGCTTAAATGCGGTCCATGATGAGATACCTCGAACAAAACCTGGAAATCCAGGTCGCCTACGTTGGCCTGGAGCAGACGTAATGCCTGGCTCATTAGACCAGGTGCGGTTGGGATCAATGTACGGGGCTTCCCACCAAAGTCAGCAGTTGGAGCATATATCCCCAGTGGGTGAACTGTAAGGGTGGGCTGACCAGACTTGCTTCTGTGCCTGGATGCGTATATCAGGCAATCTATCTTCTCCTCATTATGCTCCTTCATATACTCTTCTAGATGCTCCTCCGCCTGCTGCCCCAGCATGTCATGATAGAGATGCTGGTCAGCAATTTCTATCATCACTTGCCCATTCCTTGCTCTGACAGGCTGGCCATTAAGTGGTGTAAGCTCAACCCACTCAACCAACTCCAGCAATCTATCCCTGATGTTAGTGCTGGCTGGGTCTGGATGAGATATGACAATAACGTTCATTTGAAAACCACTTTGGGTCAAAGCAACTATGGGTTGGTAAAGATTGGGAATGGTTAAAATGGCAATGGCAGGATGGAAAAAATAGGTAAACTGGAATCATACACTGAAACCCAGCATCTTCTCATTGAAGAATTTTAGTCCTTTGTTTATCTGTTCTTCAGGGACGTCCATTCTTTTCAACTGTTCCACAAATCTCTGGACGTTGGGCAGGTCAATGATGACGCCATCCCGGCATTTAAGAAAAATGCGCTTCTTTCCTCCCTCGAAACGGAAAATGAGAGTGCCAAATAGCCTGTCCACCTCATCAAATATCGGCATGTTATTCACCATTATCTCAACCTTCCAGATGTATATATTGATAGACCCCCTATTTAACAATACGTTTGAGTGTGCCAGGGTAGTCATGACCGAGGCTCTCAATGGATATAGCATACCAGTATGGTGAGCAAGGCACATTGGATACCGCATTCAGTCAGGAGTAGTGGGGCGCATTGGTCACCATCCGTCCAGAATAATGGAGTACATTGGACACCGCATTACATCATAATGAACCAGGCTCATTTGATGTCAGTTCTATAGCCCCCGACACCGGACATACCCACCAAATCAGCAGGCAACCATTTGTGCTTTTCCCTTCGGCCTTAAAAACCTGATTTATCTATAAAAACCGTTGTCTAGCAAACGATTAATATTAGTCTTATAGCCCTGACCCTGCAGACGGGCGAGCGAAGCGAGTCGTCAAGGGATAAGGGCTATTTTCTATGAACCAATAGCAAAAAATAGAAAATAGCCCTGACCAGATTCGAACTGGTGTCGCCAGCTCCAAAGGCTGGCATGATAACCGCTACACCACAGGGCTATGTTGGGGGCAATTGGTGCACATAGCCCCTGGTCACAAAGCAGGGCTTTGCTCCCACAGGGCTATTCTGGACGTTTGGTGCTCATAGCCCTTAGTCGCGAGCATAAGCTCGCTCCCACAGAGCCAATGTGGAACCATTGCGGATGTCTGAAAGTAGTGGACTGGTTTAAAGCCTTTTGGCTGGTAGGTGTTTGGTGGGATAGCTCTTTGCCAATACTTTTGCCATGAGTTGGGGGCTTACGTGCTGGGCGCGTGTTGCAGGAAGGGCTGAGTGCTTGTGCATGAGCTTTACGTCTACATTTTGGGGCTGGGAACCTAGTGCTTGTGCGCCGGTGGTGGGTTGTCGATGTGTAGGGCTACAACATAGACGTAGCGCAGTGGGGATGGGCCTGGGTTCTTGATGTTATGCTCCTTTCCAGCTGCTATGTAGACCGAAGCTGGAGCCTCAAGGTCTATGCTCTTGCCTTCCTCTTCGATGATGGCTTTGCCTTCCAGCAGGATGACTAGCTCTTCACGATGATGGGTGACATGTGCTCCAGTCTCTCCGCCAGGGTCCATCTCAACGTACTGGGATCGGATCCGCTTGGAGCTGATCGGGGTGAGCCAACCAGTTTTCAATGGCTGTGTTACTTCCATGTTTGCCCATATTGAGTGGGTGGTTATCATTCTTTTGGGTACACGTCTTTTTGGTATGCACCTTTTGAGCACACACCTTTTTAGGTGGCGCCTTGTGGGCATGCGCCTTCGGAAAGCTCAACCCTGTTGATGTTGAAGAAGATTTTTGATTCTGCTTTCGGGAGCGGGAGTGGCAGGAAAAGAACGAAGTATGGCACTTGCCTTGCTGGTCTTGATGCATGTTACTGCTGAATTGCTTGAAGACGTCAAGGCACGTTTTGGGGCTCCTGCAAGGGCTGAATTCATCCAGATCATGAACCCAGACGAGTACGCGCTTGTGCATAGGTCAGTTGCGAAGAACAGGACACATGACGTTACTGGATTCATCAGGTCATCTCTGGGGTACGCCTGCATAGCCAAGCACGATTATCCACCTGGCATCTGGCGACCTCCAAGCGGTGGGGTCGATGTTGGGGAGAGCGTGGAGAAAGGGCTCAAACGTGAGATGATGGAGGAAGTCGGCCTTGAGAGCAGCATTGACAGATATCTTTTGGAGGTGAACGTCAAGTTCGTCTGTGAGGGAAAAGAGGGGATGAGCTGGTTCACCCATGTATTCCTATGCAGCTCCGGCGAGGAGGAGCTAGCACCCATTGATACAAAGGAGATCAAGGAGGCAAGATGGGTGTCCAGAGAGCTGTTGCTGGGCGATATACAGAACAGGATGCTAGCAAGCGGCTGGGGTGGCTTTGAATACAGATCCAGGCTTGCAGACAGAGTGTTTGAGGAAATGGATATCTTGAAAATATGAATTTGTGCAGAAACCTATTTATTGGGGGTTCGTTTAGGCAGACGAGGAGTTCAAAATGGTACTGGAAGGACTTGGTGGCTCACTCAGGGAAACCCTGAAAAAAATTTCCAACGCTACCCACATCGATAAAGACCTGATCAAAGAAGTCGTCAGGGACATCCAGCGAGCGCTTATCCAGGCCGACATGAAGGTGCAGATGGTCCTTGGGCTCACCAAAGAGGTTGAAAGAAGAGCTCTTACTGAGAAACCACCCAGCGGGATGAGTTCCCGTGAGCATGTCATTCGCATAATCTATCAAGAGCTTGTCAGCATCTTGGGAAAACCCAGAGAGGTCAGCCTTGGCAAACACGTTATCCTCATGGTTGGACTATACGGCCAGGGTAAGACCACCACCACAGGCAAGCTTGCCAGGTATTTTCACAAGCGGGGTCTTAAAACCGCAATAATCGCAGGAGACGTTCACAGACCAGCTGCGTACGAGCAGTTGCAACAACTCACTGAAGGGCTTAACATTCCAGTGTTCGGAATACCCAAAGAAAAGAAGGCGGCCAAGGTGGTTCGCAAGGGCCTGCTTGAGTTTGAAGGGTATGATGTGGTTCTGATCGACACCTCTGGTAGGCATTCGCTTGAGGCTGACCTGACAACTGAGATCAAGAGAATTGCCACAGTAGCTCAGGCTGACGAGACGCTGCTTATTCTTGATGCTGCTGTTGGGCAGCAAGCGGGACCCCAGGCCGCAGCCTTCCACGAGGCTGTTGGAGTGACAGGCGTGGTCATTACCAAGCTTGACGGTACTGCAAAGGGCGGTGGTGCGCTTTCAGCGGTGTCTGCAACCGAGGCTTCGATCGTGTTCATTGGAGTCGGAGAGCACATAGAAGACCTGGAAAAGTTCGAGCCATCCAGATTCATTTCCCGCCTGCTGGGCATGGGAGACCTTGAAACCCTGATGGAAAAGGCACAAGAGGTCATGGACGAGGACAAGGCCGAAAAGACTGCCAAGCGGATGCTATCTGGCAAGTTCGACCTCTACGACCTGCAGGAGCAGATGGAAATGCTCTCTGGAATGGGAAAGCTCAGCAAGGTGTTTTCCATGCTGCCAGGTGTCTCCGGCAAGATGTCCGAGGGAGAGATGGATCAGACCCAGAATCGCCTTAAGAAATTCAAGATTATCATGTCCTCCATGACCGACGACGAGATGAAGAAGCCAAAGATCATCAAGAAATCAAGGGTCAATCGCATTGCTCTTGGTGCTGGTGTGGAACCCAAAGAGGTCAAGGAGATGATCAAGCACTATAACCAGTCAAAGAAGATGATCAAAGGCCTCACATCCAACAGGAAGATGCGTCGCCAGCTCATGAAGCAATTTGGCGGCATGGATATGGACCTCTAACATAAAAATAAAGAAAAAATGAAATGCACATCGATGCATCTTTTTGTAATCAGTAATCCTAGCCCATATTCTTGGCCTAATCCTGGCCTGTATTTTTGGCCCATTTTAAAAACAAAGCCTGGACAAACAACTAACTACCGTATGTGGTCCAGTGCGAATGAACCTATGCTGATGGATTTCTTGGAGAATGTGTATCTCACCCATGCCCGTGACTGGACATCGCATATTCCCTTGACTGCCAGGAATGTCTTGAGCTGCTCTACTTTCAGTTCCACAGAGCCTGTCATGATGTGACCCAGCATCTGGATGTCAGTGTCCGAGTGCATTCCTCTTTCTATAGCGAACATGCTAACAGCCTTGTCCCTTTTTCGCCGGCCAACAAATGGCTGGAGGAACTTGAATGCCTGGGCTGAATCCAGGTATGCGATGATGGTCGATACCGAACGGAACGCCAGCCTGTAATAGGGGTCTTTTCCCTGGAACTCGTCAGCCATCTTCTCCTTGATGTTGTCCTTAAGCTCCTTTGCTGCGATGTCCACAGCCTTCAATATCCCGGCGGTGTCAGTGGGTTCGTCCACATAGGACGTGTACTCATCGCTTCCTTCCTCGCCCATGCTCATTGAGTATGCATCAACGTACCTTACAAGACCTAGCTTTTCGTATTCATGATATCCAGAAAGAACGAATTCCATTTCCTCGCGAATATCGTCAGGGGTCTTGTCCGTAATTACCCAGATTGCAGGAACGCCCTTTCTCAATCCCTCGCCGATGAAGGCATTCATGATAACTTCCTTGCCAACGAAGGCCGGTCCATAAACAGAAACATTGGAGCCAAAAGGTATGCCTCCAAGCAACAGGTCGTCCAGCCTCGGGGTGCCGCTCTTGACCTTTTCTATCTTGATCTCAATTGCACGTTCCTCGCCCTTGGCCTCGATCTCCTCTCCGATCAGACCCTGTTCCCTGACACGAAGCTCCTCGCTCTTGGCAGACAGGTATTTTTCCCTGGCACGCATTTCTTCCTCTTTTCTGGTGATCTCATCCTCGAGCCTCTTCAGCTCTTCCTTCATCTTCTGCTGGTCCAGAGAACCTATTTTCCCCTGGGCTTTCTCCAGCTTGGCCATCTCGGCCTTCATAAGCTCTTCACGATACATCATGTCCGCCTCTCGGCGATTGATCTCGTCTTCCTTGAAGGCCAGTGGCTCCTTGATCTTCGTCATCTCATCCTCTTTTTCGCGTAATTGGGTTTTGAGGCGGTCAATTTCATGCTCCCTCAAAAGGATGGCTTTCTCCTTGTTGGCCAGATCCTGGGCTTTCATCTCCAAAGCCTTGCCGACCTCAGGAGCGCTCTTCCCTGTTCTGTCCAGTGATTCCTGAAGCATCTTGCGGTCTATTCGCTCCTTTTCAAGAGATTCTTCTAAATCCAAGATGTTCTTTTTTAACCCATCTTCATTATCCAGAAATTCCTGCTGGCGCTCCCTCAACTCTTCTTCCAGGCGCCCGCGAAGGGCCTCGCCATCCACTCCCCCTCCGGCAGAAGCTTCCTGCTCCTGCTCCTTGAGGTTCTGAGAAAGCACATCCAGCTCCTGGCGTCTTGCCTCCAGCTCGGCTTCTTTTTCCTGGAGCTCAAGCTCCTTTTCCTTGTAGTCCTTTACCTCGCCAGGTAGCTCTTCAAGCTTCTTGGACAGCTCCTCCTTGAGGGTATTTATCTGCTTGTCCTTCTGCTGAACCTCGGCCTCCATCCTGGTGACGGCCTGTTTGCCCTGCTTGAATTTTTTCTTTATGTCCCGGAGGCTGTCCTCGCGTATCTTCATCTGCTGGGCTTTGACATACTTTATTACTGCAATGGAGCCTTTCTTGACATGCTCGATCTCCTGTTCGAGCTCCTTGCGTTTCTTGATCTCGGTCTGGAGCTGTTTGTTCAGGGTTGCAGTCTCCTCCAGGAGGCGCAATGGGTCGAAATCTCCAGTATTGACCTTGGAAAAGGTCTTTTTGAACTCCTTTTTCATCTCATTAAGCTGATTCTGGAGATCTGTTACGGTATTCTCCTTCTCTTTGAGAGCCTTGGTCTTTTCATCCAGCTCCTTCTTCAACTGCTCAGAGCCCTCTGGAACACTTTTTGCTCCATGGTCTGGAGACTTATCCTCCTCAGTGAGCCACTCTTCAAGCGCCTCTCCGCCAGCATCGCCTTTTAGCCACATCTTCAGGGCATCTGCCTTCTCTTCCATGTTCATCTTTGAGTTGAGTTGTTTTGGTGGAGTGCCTTTATCGTCGGAATCTGCCGCGATTTTATCTTTTTTACCCTTGGGCATATCCTTTTTTGAGGATTTCCCGTCCGTCCCACTCACCTCTGCCTTGAATCCCTTGTCCTTGGAGCCCTTGTCTCCTTTCTTGCCGCCGTCCTTGGAGCCTGGCTTATCCCCACTCTTGGGGGGTTCCTTACCGCCAAGCCATGAAGCGAGCGCATCATCTCCTCCATCCTCGGAAAGCCAAGCAGAAAGGTTCTTGTCATCCTTGCCATTCTTTGCCTTCTTGGTGATCTTGCTAGCCTCAGTACCGCATTTGGAACAACGTTTAGCTCCAGGCTTCACACTAGAGCCGCAGACCCTACAATTTATAGGAGACTTTTCAGCGGTATCTGTCACAATCATTCACCTTTTTTCCCCATTCAGACCGTTAATGCCTTTGCCTTTCAGATAATGGAATAGCAGGGGAACCAGCCATATATATTACAAAGCCTATAAAAAGGTTCTTGAATTGCCCTGGCCGCCTTGTTAAATCACCCTATTTCTCGATTATCTTGGGTTCGTAATAGTACAGGGTAATGCTAAGGTGCCAGTCATTTCCATTATCCACTTTTGGCAGGCCCGTATCAGCATCAATGATGCCTGGAGTCTCGTGCAGGATTACCTTCATCTCCCATTCTCCAATGCCTGTGGTCTTTGCAGGAGGAAGCTGACGAAGTATCTCTCCCTCGTCATTGCCCTGGAGGGTCATATCATTTGGTTTCCTGTTCAGTCCGCTCTCTATGATGGTGATGTTCTCGGTCCTGCTCCTCTTTGAGCTCTCCATACCATAGGGAGTTAGAACTATCATCTCGAACTCGTCATTGCCTGGTTGGACCCTGGGGATGTCATCCTGCCAGAGTAGCATGATCACGACCTTGGTCAGGTTTCGGGTGTCAATGTCCTGGTTGATCGTGGTATTTTCCCCTTCCTCGAGGTTCTCCATGCTGTTAGACGATGTTGGGTAGCGAATGAACTCTTCCTTCTCCTTCCAGATCACATCAAAGGTGCAAAGCTGAACAACCACCATCAAAGAGGTCGAGTTGCGTGTTCCAGAGTCATCAGTGACAGTTAGGCCGATTAAGAAGTCCCCGACCTCTTTGAATGTGTGAGTGATAGTCTTGCCCTGATATGCATACCCCGAAACGTTCCAGATGTATGAAGCAATGCTCCCGTCCACATCTATGGAAGCGCTGCCGGATATCGGGGTCGCGCTACCCACCTTGATGGGGGTTTGAACATTAATGACGGGTCTGGGTGGTTCATTGACATACACGCTCGAAGATGTCATGGCCTTGTTTCCATCCACATCCGTCACTATTAGCAATACATTATAGTCACCACCACTGGAAAAAGAGTGGGTGACCTCCTCTCCGGTCGCGTTGGAGCCATCACCAAAATCCCAGTAATACTCAACGATATCGGATGAGGCAGTACTGGAGTTTGCAGAAAGGGTCACAGACTCGTGAACATCAAGAAAATTAGCACTGGTGCTGACCCTGGGTGTCGGGGGTGCTTCGTCCTTCACGATGCCTCCGAGGCATCCAGAAAAAACCAGCGTGACCAATACAATGATCACAATTTGGTGGCCTCTTCGTGCCATATGCATTTGTGAAGCTGATGTCACTATTAATTCTTTTTGGCAACATCCCGTTTCCGCATAACCCAGTAGCAATGTTCTCTTATCCCCCGTTAGCAGCCTACCAGAAATTCAAGCCGCAATGTTCCCTCTGCTCCGGCAACAATCACCCAGACTCCAGATGTAATGCCCCCTCCTAATCAAGCAACAACGTCACAGGCTCCATCATCAGTGTTTACTTTGCTCCAGCAACAACTCCCCGAACACCAGCCTCAATAATGCCTGATAAAAACTTTATATACGCCTCATCTATACACGGCCTCATGCCCAGCGTCACTGAGCGCATCCAGAGCCTGAAAAAGGAGAAAGATGTGCTCATCATGGCTCATAACTACCAGAGCCCCAGCATCCAGGATATTGCCGACATCGTCGGAGATTCTCTTGTTCTGGCTCGACAGGCCATAACCGTCGAGCAGAGGATCATATTATTTTGCGGTGTGGATTTCATGGCTGAGTCCACAAAGATACTGAGCCCTGAAAAGACCGTCATCCATCCCAACATCCACTCCAAGTGCCCAATGGCTGGCATGGTAGACCCTGAAGAGCTTGAAAAGATGAAACAGGATCACCCAGGCGCCCCAGTGGTGAGCTACATCAACACCACTGCCAGCATCAAATGCCTCTCGGATGTGTGCGTAACATCGGCCAATGCTGTTGATATCGTGAAGAACCTGGATGCCCAGGAAGTGATATTCGTTCCTGATGTTAATCTGGGGATGTACGTTCAGAGGTTCGTGCCTGAGAAAAAGATACATCTCTGGCCTGGATACTGCCATGTCCATCAGGACATCACCACTGAGCAAATCAAAGAGGCAAGGAGAGAGCATCCCGGTGCCGAGGTATTGGTACATCCAGAATGCACCCCGCAGATCATTGATATGGCAGATGCGGTTTTCTCCACAGAGGGCATGCTACGACATGTCCAGAGCTCACCCAAAGAAGAATTCATCCTAGCTACCGAGGAAGGGCTGGCTTACAGGATCAATACGGTCGTCCCGTCAAAAAAGACATATCCAGTCACTATCAACACAGTCTGCCCGAACATGAAAAAGATCAGCTTGGAAGATGTTCTGAACTCTCTTGAAACCCTTTTACCCACTATAGAACTGGACGATGACACAATTGCTTGCGCCAGAGCTCCGTTGGACAGAATGGTTGAAGTTAAAAGAAGAGGGTGATTTCCTTCTGATATAGTGAAGCGCATTATTAACCGCCCTAATGCTATATTAAATTAGCCACCAATCCGTAAAGTTTTCTTGGTTCCTTCTGAAAAATCCTGAATTGGGTTTGAACTGCCCTGGTTAACCGTTTTACGGTTGGAAAATATCGATTATGCGTGGCGAATTTTCTTGTTTCCCGCCATACCATCTCGACAGCATTCAGCTCTGGGCTGTATGGAGGCAGAAAGTGAAGCCAGAGCCGGTCCTTATGTGCTTCCAGAAACGGCTCCAGGGCTTTAGCCTTGTGATAACTGGCGTTGTCTAGGATCAAGCAGGCCTTATCAAAAATGGACATGATATGCTTCAAGAACTTTTGGAATGTCTTTGTGTTGAACCATTCAGCTTTCTGAAATACTAATGATGGCGATTCATCAACTGTTATTGCTCCATAGTACCTGCTTTTGCGTTTGCACGGATGATGGTTTACAGTGAATCCTTTTCCCCGTCTGGCCCAACTTTGGCGTGTTGTTCCTTCCTGCTGGAACAACACTTCATCCTCGAAAAGGATCACCGCACCTAATCGTCTGGCGTTTTTTTTATTTCAGGGTAGGTTTCATTCATCCATGTTTCCTGAGCCTTCTTGCTAGCCAGAGCTAGTTTTTCTCTTGGAAACTGGACACTAAAACCAAGCTCATGAAGAAGTTTACGAACATGTCCAGGATGGTATTTTACCCCCCATCGTTTCATTATGTAATCTGCAACAATCGGGCTTGTCCAGACACTGCCATTGATGCCACAAGCTCTGGGGCCACGTTCGATTGCCTTGGTAAGAAGAAGCCGTTCATGGCTTCCGAGCTTCTTCTTTCTGCCACGTGTTTTTGTTTTTGGTTTCAGGCTTCGTAAACCTGTTTTTCGATAGGAGCGGTTCCAATCTTTGACTGTACTGGCTGGCCTTCTTACGAGCATACTCGTTTCTTCAAGACCATAACCATCGGCCCTGAAGATAATTGCTCGACATCGATCAGCCCAACGATGCCTGCCAGCTTCAGAAAACTCTTTCTCCAATCTCAAAATATCTTGCTTCTGAGCGATATTCAAGTGTAGCGGAATAGGTGGTCGTGCCATGATTAGCAGTATAGGAGTACTGGTATATTAAGACGGCTATTTATGCGCACTACTATAGCTTCAAGATGAGTATTTCATTATGAAAGGCTCATGATGAGAATTCCCTTCTGGTGGCTTCAATATGAGGCTTTCTTTATGAGGCATTCGGATGAGGATTTCCAGGTGTGGGTTTCCTTATTTATCATACCTGAACTGATACGGTCTTGAAACCGAGCCTTTATCCACCCAGGACTGAACCCTTGCAAGGGATGATTTAAGTTCTTGGTCTCCTGTAAGATCCTGAACCGCTCTAGCAAGGGGTAAAAAGAACCTGTTCAGCTTCTCTTGATCCTTGGGATAGAACCTGTAGAGGGCATACTGGTTCCTATGCACTATCACATCCATCTGGGTTGCCCATAATTTAAAAATGCGGTCGTACATGAAACCAACTGTGAGTATCATTGAAAGGATAATGAATCCAAGAAACGTCAGTCCGATGGTCTGATCGGTAATACCCATGGTAGTGTCCAGATAGTCTCTTATATAAGGGTAGAATATTGCTGGAAGCCCCATCACCCAGAAGGCCATCATTATCAATGATTGGCTCTGCTGGATACGCCAAACCTGCTTCATGAGGAACTTTCGCCGCCTCATCGCTCTCCCTCCTTGACATAACCATCCACACACCATTTCGTGATGATATCATTGGCTCTGCTAGAACTCTCTGACTTGAAATAATCGTCTAGAGCCTTTGTCATGGGCAACCAAAGTTCCCTATTGACCGATACCTCCCACGGAAGCAACTTGTAGGTGGTGTAAGGATTTCGTTCCATCAGCACCTCGTTTCTAGGCCGCCATAGTTCAAGCCTGGTGTCATAGGCTAGACCCAGGGAGAAGAGCAAGAGGAATATGATGCAAAATAGAACGGCAAGCCCTACAATGGGCCCTACCAGGCCGATGTCAATGAAAAATGGTTTTATGTAAGGGAAAAAAATACCAGTAAGGCTGAAACTGACGAACAGAAGAGCTAGTACACCTTGACCCTGCTGGATGCGCCAGACATGAAGCATTATAAACTTCTTGAACTTCCCTTTGGATGTCATTCCCTCTCTCCTTCATGATCGCCTGATTTTCTGTCCTGGTGCATAAATTAATCCATTTCTGTCCAGCCACCCTTCCACTGATGTGATGCTGTCAGTTAACTCGGCATTTGGCTTAATCTCGTTAATTGCCCTGGCAAGAGGTAGATAGTACTCCTCGAACATCACCATATCCCGGGGGGTCAGCTGTTCATGCTGATACTGATTGCGCTCCACCATCACCACCTGCTGAGGTTTCCACATCTTGAAGACCCTGTCATAAAGCAGGCCAAAAAGCAATATGCCGCCAAAGATCAGGCCAAACAGGACGACCATGCCTGTTAGAACGCCTGTAATATTGAAATAGGTCTCCAGGTACCAGACCGTTATGGGGTAGAACACACCAGTAAGAGTCATGGACCAAAATATAATGCCTATCAGCATCTGGGCTTGTTGAATTCGCCACACCCATCTCATAAAGAATTTTTTCATGCAAGCTCCCCGCTGGGATGCGTATCAAATCCTTGTATAAATAATTGACCAATCTGGCTTTGGTCTTGCTTTTCAGGGAATGCAGAATGGAAAATGAAATAAGGGAAGGGCTACAATGCACCGCTACTTGAACAGAGAACCGTCATCCAACCCCATCCACTCGAAGAATTTGTCTGAGCTTCCAAAACTTTATGACAAGGAATATTTTGATCAAACTGGCAAAAGAGATAGTTCTGCCATTAATGAATCAGATGATCCATTGAGATTTAAAAAATACATTCATGCCCTGCTAGAGAGAAGTGGCAAGACCAAGCCATCCATGGCTCTTGACATCGGATGCGCAAAGGGGCTGGTTGTTAGGAACTTGCAGGAGATGAACATCAAGGCGATAGGCGTTGATGTTTCCAGGTTCGCCTTGAAAAATTCAGTTGAGGGAACTGGAGGAGTGTTGGTTCAAGCTGCCTCAGAGGCGCTTCCGTTCCCAGACAATACCTTTGACCTGGTAACTATCCTTGACGTTGTTGAGCACCTAGAGAAGCCTATTTTGGCTCTTCAGGAGATACACAGAATATTGCGGCTGGGTGGGAACGGGCTTATTACCACATTGAGCTCACGGCATCCCTCTGCAGATAAGGATTCTACCCATATCAATGTCCAAGAGCTACCCTACTGGCTAGAAGGGTGCAGAAAAGCAGGGCTTCAAGTGAAGAGGGAACACATCGATATTTACGACCTAGATAGTGTGTCCTCGATCCCCCCTGGAACCCTTGGAAGGTTGATGCCAAAGAAACTCAGGAACAAACTGCTTCTTAGAAGCATGACGAAAAGGATGGATGAGCTTAAGGAAGAGACCTATTTTCTGTTCATCTCAAAAGAATGATCATAGAGGCACACTTATCATTTAATACAAAATATTTCGTGTGCCACACATGGCCATGAGCCCCTCCGAACGTCCTATATGTCTGGTCTTTGACAATAGTAGCTAGAGGTATCCCAATCCCATAAGTCGCTTTTTTATCAATTCTTCATCGTCTTTTGACCAGTTGAACTTATCACGTGTCCCTTCCTCAGGCCAAACCTGTGTCAAAAAGGGTTTTTTTGCTTCTTCAGGGGTTAGAAGCTCCTTTAAAACCCTACCATCCATGTAATCTGGAGCTGGAACCTGCAGTATGTGCTGAATGGTGGGTGCTAGGTCCACAATGTTCGGAACCGCATCTTCCTTTTTGATCCTGGGTTCTATGAGATTTCCGGCAGCGAATAATATCCCTTCCAGGGTATGGGAACCGGTAATCCGTGCCTTTTTCTGCCTGTCGATGGTGCGGAACTGGATCCTGTGATTGCACACATAATCCTTATGGAGCTGAAAAACGATATCAGGCATGGAAGAAGCATATTTTCCGTTATAGAGTTCCTCGCGGTTATAGATGTTCTTGACAACGGGTTTGCCGGTTTCTGGATCCTTATATCTTCTCAGGATCTCAACAAGTTTCTTCCGTGTCCTCTTCTTCCTATCTCCTTTTAGGTTCATCAGGTGGATGCCGCCGTCCCAATCTTTGGAGAAATCGGAATCGAGCAATGCAATCGATGCCTTTTTGTCTATTAAAGACTCAAGGGAAAGAAGCCACTTGACTTTCCCAGAAAACAGACCCTCTGGGCGGTACAGCGGGGATAGAAGCTTATTTCCAATCCTGCGTAGCTTTGTACCAGCGCTTTTTTTAAGCTTGATGGCACCCTTATCCAGAAGCAGTTGGTTTACATGGAATATTTTCGATTGGATCAGATCCTGGCCGTGGTCTGACATCACAAATACCGTGGTCTCTTTTAGATCGACCTTTTCAAGCATGCCACCAACAATTTTGTCCAAATGTGCATAATAGTCAAATATGGCGTTGCCCCAGGTTGGGTCCTTATCCACCATATCGCGCCAGAAAAAATGCTCCACAGAGTCCGAGCCCTTGTATGATACTATGAAAAAATCCCATTCCTTCTCATCCATAAGCTTTAGAGCTGTGTTGTAGCGCTTGTCTGTGACGTCATAGAGTTCTTTCTTGAAATCTAGCTTGTCTATGCCAGTATCTGAAGGGATGAATGAATATCTCTCAAAGAGCATGTCGATCTTGTAGTCTCCAAGGTCTAGATTCTCTGGATATGTGAATTTCGTTTCATTGGGGGGGGTCATAAAGGCTGCAACCAAAAAGCCATTTACAGGGCTTGGAGGATATGTTCCCGGGATGTTCATAACACCCACTTTTTTCCCGGCCTCGCCCAGAACAACCCAGAACGGGTCAGGGCCATGGGAGGATGAGAGCCACCCGTCATCTGTCTTGAAGGATTTTACACCGTGCTTGCCAGGGTTAGTTCCTGTCTTAAAGGTGGTCCAGGCTGTTGCTGACTGGCTGGGTATTGTAGATAAAAGCGGAAGAAAGGCTCCCTGCTCCGAGAGCTTCTTCAGATTTGGAAGCCGGTCTAGCCACTTCTTGACCAGAGGATACGGGGCACCGTCTAGGCCGATTACTAGAACCTTTCGTGTCATGAGAACTGGACTCCTGGGCTTTTTAAGGAAATGGGAAACCCTATTAGAAACTTGCCACGATTAAAGCCCATAATCAGAGAGAATAAATGAGGAGAAATCTGTAATTCGAGGGGTTTTCAGATCGTCAAAATTTGTGCTCCAGAAACCGTATTCTGAATGGTCTCCAAAATAGCCGACTGCCTTCATGCCATGGTCAGAAAGCACTATGGTCTTACCGTTCACCTGGGATGCGATCTCGGAAAGCTCCTGATAGAGCATCTTGATCATGGTCTTGTTGCCGAAATTCAGGTGGCCTATTACATCGATAACGCTAAAGTACCCCAAAAGAAAATCATACTGGTCGCTTTTTACGGCTTCAAGGAACTGATCCTTTATTCTTCTATGATGCTTGAAGGCATGATCATTGTACTTTTTTTTGACTTCGTTCTTCTCTGTATCCGATACCTCAAAGAACTCCCTGAGCAGTTTTCTTTCCTGCTCGTGCTGCTCCAGGTCATAATTGTATCCAGGTAGATCTATTACGCAAGGGTTCTTGAATTTGGAAAAGAAGGTATCCAAGTGGTCTATTCGAGTATCCCACATATGCTTAT